>URKL01000168.1 GCA_900548485.1 uncultured Succinatimonas sp. | reverse complement strand
GATCATTGCGATTCTGCTCTCCTGCGTCGGCAAACTGGCGGCGTGAGGATCCTGTAGCGATAATAGCTGTTTTAAACTTAACCTCGCAATCCTCAACCTTAATAGTATGTGCATCTAAAAACTTAGCTTGACCACATAAACGTCGTTCTTCATGAATTTTATATAAAAAAGATAAAACCTCAGAGGTGGCACGTGATCTTACTGTTCTAAGAGAATTTAAAACTTTACTGATATTGAAACTGCCATTGCTTGTGGTTTCAATTCCAAAATCCTCAAGATGAGAAGCATCATGAAGAGCCTTACCTGCTGACATCAATAAAGACAAAGGTAACTCTCCACTTCTTTGAGCTGATGTTCCTAGTGGACCTTGATCAACTAATACACATAAGGCTCCATTTTCACTAGCCTTACGAAAGGCAGCAAGTCCAGCACTTCCTGCTCCAATAACTACGGTATCGCATTGCAACTGCTTCATAAAAAAGTCCTAAATCCACAGGAAAAGTTCTTAAATTAATATTTTAAAGCTTATTAGCTCCAATATTGATAAACCTTATCAAAAAAATCTATTTACTTTATTAGTAATAATTACTATTATTATCTCAGACACAGCGTTTACCGCTCTTAACTTTTTCTTCTTATTTTTAGGTGTTTATTATGTCCATGATCAATAAAGAAATTGCTGACTTCTCCGTTCAGGCTTTCCAAAACAACGATTTCCACACTGTTACTAAACAGGATATCTTAGGTAAATGGTCTGTTTTCTTCTTCTATCCTGCTGATTTCACCTTCGTCTGCCCTACTGAGTTAGCTGACTTACAAAATAAATATGCTGATTTCAAAAAATTAGGCTGTGAAATCTTCTCCGTTTCTTGTGATACCCATTTCGTTCACAAGGCTTGGGCGGATACTTCTGACACCATCAAGAATATTCAATATCCTATGTTAGCTGACGCTGCTCATGCCTTAGCTAAGGATTTCGATGTTTTAATTGAAGAGGCTGGTTTATCTGAGCGTGGTACCTTCATCGTTAATCCTGAAGGTAAGATTGTTGCTTATGAGGTTGTTGCCGGTAATATCGGTCGTAATGCTGATGAATTATTACGTCGTGTCGAGGCCTTACAGTTCGTAGCTGAGCATGGCGATCAGGTTTGCCCTGCTAAATGGCAACCTGGTGCTGAGACCTTAAAACCTGGTCTTGATTTAATCGGCAAGCTCTAATAGATTCCCTTTCTAAAAAAAACTGACTTTTGCTCCTGCTTTCGCAGGAGCTTTTTTTTCTATGAATGCAGAATCTTGCCTACAGCTCCTTTATAAAGAGGAGATAATAAAGAGATTAAAGACAAGATTAAAAATACCGCACAAATAGGATTAGTAAAGAATATAGACAAACTTCCATCGCTCATAAGTAATGAGCCTGTAAAATTCTGCTCAGCTAAAGATCCCAAAATAATACCAATAATAATGCCAGGAACAGTCATACCGGTTTTATACATAAAATAACCAATAATACCCGAAGCTAACATAATCATTACATCATTCATAGAATTGTTATAAGAGTATGTTCCTAATACTGCCATTACGGTAATAATCGGCAATAAATATACTCGCGGCACATTTACAACTTTAATAAACATTCTTATTAAGGAATATCCCATAATGCCCATAACTATATTAGCAGCCATCATACCTAAGAAAATAGCATATACATCAGGAGCATGATCAACAAATAACAGCGGACCTGGTTGCATACCATGAACCATCAATGCACCTAAGATAATAGCTGTAGCACCATCACCAGGGATTCCTAAGGTTAAAACCGGAATAAATGCACCACCAACAATAGCATTATTGCCAGATTCAGAGGCAGCAATTCCTCTTGGATCACCTTTACCAAAATTAGATTTATCCTTAGCCCAACGCTTTGCTTGATCGTAAGATATCCAAGATGAAATATCGCCACCAGTGCCCGGAACACATCCGATAAAAGTACCGATACAAGAAGATCTGATTAATGTAGAAAAAGTAAGTTTAAAATCTGACCAACTTGGCAATACACTATCAATCTTAAGCTTTTGTTTAACTTGTTCTTGTTTATAGTTATCTTCTACATTCACAAATACCTGAGTTAAAGCAAAAAGACCGATTAAAATTGGCATAAAAGAAATACCTCCTGACAGATACAATGTACCTAAGGTAAATCTCTCCATACCACTCATAGCATCTAGACCAATAGTTGCGATAAATAAGCCTATCAAACAACCAATGATTCCTTTTAAAATTGATCCAGTAGATACTGAGGTGATCATACTGATACCAAAAATTGCTAAAGCAAAATATTCAGGTTTGCTAAATTGCAAAGCAATTTTTGCTAGCATTGGCGCAAATAACACTAAACAAAAGGTTGAAAATACACCACCAAATAATGAGGCTGTTGTTGAAATAGATAAAGCTCTTCCTGGTTGTCCTTTTTCTATTGCTAAAGGATAACCATCTAAAGCTGTGGCGGCAGAAGCTGGGGTTCCTGGAGTTCTCAACAGGATAGCGGTAATTGAGCCTCCATAAATAGCACCACAGTAAATGCCCAACAACATAACAATACCGCCAATTCCTCCAACACTAAAAGTTACAGGAAATAATAAAGCCAACCCCATATTTACACTTAAACCGGGCATAGCTCCAATAAAAATACCAACAGCGGTTCCGGCTAACAATAAAAAGATATTCTCTATTGTGCCTAACATAGCTATAGCTTGTAATACTGCGTCCATAACTACTCCATAAAGAAAGGCAAAGGCATACTTATATGTAATAACCAATCAAAAACTACATATAAAAAAGCTAAAAAGGCTAGAGTTACAGAGAGCATACTGGATATGTTTCTTGCACCTAACATATACATCGCAGCTAACATGAATAAAAATACAGCTACATAAAAACCTAAAAGGAAAATCAAAATAATGAATGCTGTTGTTATCAACATCATTTTATAGACACTAATATTTTTAGGAGCTGTAAACTCAACTTTAATCTCACTAAATTGAGATGATTTAAATTGTGTATCTATAAGAATTAAACAGGCAACGCCTATTAAACATACAGCTAAAATAAACGGCCAAAATCCAGGTCCAGGGCCGAAAACTGTCATCTCGATGCCATAGCCATAAGATGTCCACGCAACAGCCCCTCCTATAGCCAAAGTAATCAATGCAATAACAATATTGCATATTTTCATATTTACCATTTAGAAGAATCTCCCATTACGTGGAACATCTTTAAAAACTATTTAGCCATGATCTGTTTCATAAATTCGCCATACATAGCGAAATCTTCTTCCATCATCTTATCTGCATCAACACCTACAATAGAAGTAGGATCGATACCTTGTTTTAAGAAGTAATCAGCATATTCAGGGCTTGCAGAAACACGTTTGGCAGAATCTCTTAAAATCTGCATTACATCATCAGGAGTGCCCTTAGGAGCAACTAAGGTAGCCCAGGCTCTAACGGTCATATCGTGACCTAACTCCTTAAAGGTAGGAACATCAGGGAACATCTTAGTTCTAGTATCAGCCATTACAGCTAAAATTTTGAGATTTCCTGCTTCTACTTGGCTCTTAAATGATGATGGATCAGCTAAAGTGCCTCCAATATGTCCACCGGCCATAGCTGCGGCAATATCAGCAGTTCCCTTAGGATAAGGAATATGTTTAACTTTTACACCAAACTCCTTTTCAAAAGCTAAAGTAGCAATATGCCATATAGCACCTACACCGGAGTTACCCATCATGACTTGGCCTGGGTTATCATTTAAGTATTTAACAAATTCTTCTAAGGTATTATAAGGAGCATCTGCTTTTACAATTAAAGCTGCAGGAGCTGCAATCGGAGCAATTACTGATGAAAACTTATCATAAGTTAATTTTGTTTTACCCTGATGAGGGAAAATATCTAACTCTACAGTAACCATACCTAAGGTATAACCATCGGCTTTAGCATTAGCAATATCAACCATACCGACAATACCATTACCATCAGGCTTGTTTTGCGGAACAAAATTAGCATTGCCGAGATCTTTTTGCATCATAGTTACTAAACCTCTAGCGGTAATATCAGTACCACCACCAGGATTTTTGGGAATAATAACAGTGATATCTTTATCCTCAGGATAGGCTGCATATGCAGGAGCTGAGGCGCAAACAGTTAAAACAGCTGCTGCAATAGTGGCAAAAACAAAATTCTTTTTCATGGAAAACTCCTATTTTATTTGATTATAAATTTTTCAATTACAATATTTTTTCTAAAATATGTATAAGAAATATAAAGATTATTTTCAAAAGCACGAATGCACGGATAAGAGAACTCCCGATCTGCGCTAGCTAACACAGCCTCCTCTTTAAATTTAATTCCGTCGTCAGATGAGAACAGAGAAATTGGTGAGCGTTTAGCCCAATTACCATTTACAGGATTACAAACTAAATAAAGTTTATTATTAAAATAAACAGCATCTATTCCACTGTTATTATTAGGCATATCGATTGGAGAGCGGAGAAGTTCTATGATATCAAGTGCCGTAAAGCAGGTATCACACCTAAACT
>URKL01000167.1 GCA_900548485.1 uncultured Succinatimonas sp. | reverse complement strand
CCGTTCCCAGCAAAATCTTGGTACGCAAAGAACGCCGCCGTCTATTACCTTCATTATTTACGGTATGATCACAGGTGAGAGTATTGGCGATCTCTTCTTCGCAGGTATTGTCCCTGGTATGATCTTCGGTTTAATCCTCTGTGCTTATACTTACTATATCGCCCGTAAGAACAACTGGGGTGGTAAGGGTAAGATGGCCTCTGGTAAAGATATTTGGAAGACCTTTGTTGATGCCTTATGGGGTATCTTCAGCCCGGTTATCGTTTTAGGTGGTATCTATTCTGGTATTTTAACTCCGACCGAGTCTGCTGCTGTTGCTGTAATTTACAGCTTCTTAGTAGGTGTCTTTGTTTACAAAGAGTTAGATTTAAAGAAACTCTGGCAAGCCTTATTCATTACCGCTAAGACCACTGGTATCATCCTGCTCATCATTATGAATGCTGGTATTTTCTCCTGGGTCTTAACCGAGCAAGGTATCGCTGCTTCCTTAACAGAATTTGCCTTATCCTTAACTCAAAACAAGATCGTGATGTTACTTATCATCAACATCGTCTTCTTGCTTGCAGGTTGTGTCATGGATAACACCTCCGCCCTCTTCATCTTAGTACCTATCGTTATGCCAATTGCTAAGGCCTTAGGTATTGATATGATTCACTTAGGTGTAATCTTAGTTCTGAACCTCTCCATAGGCCAGGTAACTCCTCCAGTAGGGCCGAACCTCTATGTTGCCGCTGATATCGGTAAGATGAAGTTTGAGAGAATTATGTCAGGTGTAACACCATTACTCTTAATGTCAATCGTTGCCCTGTTACTCATTACCTTTGTACCTTGGTTCTCACTGTGCCTCTTATAAAATAAAGGAGAACGGAGGTCAAAAGGCCTCCGTTAATATAAATGGATAATAAAGTACTAATTAACGTAGCTCCTGTTTCAGCTTCCTGCCGCCACATTGATCCTAAGGCAATAGCTGCAGATGTTTTGGAATGCTATAAAGCCGGTGCAGCGATGGTCCATCTGCACGTACGTGAAGAAGATGGCTCTTTAACTGCTAATACTAAACTCTTAGAAGAGACCTTAAAGCTTATACGTAATGATAGCGACATTATTATTGAGGTCTCCACAGGAGGTATTTCAAACTTAACTATTCAAGAACGTTGCGCTCCTGTTAATTTGGACTTAGTTGAAGCTTGTTCTTTAAATGTAGGCTCCACTAACTTAGGTCGTGGCGTTTATGTAAACGCTCCTGATGATGTTGAATACTGTGTTGAGCAATTATTAGCTCATCATAAAATTCCTGAGGTAGAAACCTTTGAATTAGGCCATACCCATACTATGAAGAAACTCATGCAAAAGTACGATTTCATAAAACCGGTACTTTTCAGTGTTGTTTTAGGTCATGATGGTGAATGTCCTGCAACTCCAGAGGCTTTAAAATATATGACCTCTATGATCCCTGAAGATGCAGTTTGGGGAATTACCCATTCAGGTCGTAAGGATATGTCCATCATTGCAGCTGCTTTAGGTTTAGGTGCTGTAACTGTACGCGTAGGTTTTGAGGATAGTAACTATTTAGATCCCCATACTACAGTAACAACTAATGCTCCTTTAGTTGCTAAAACCGCAGCTTTAATTCGTGCTATGGATAAGGAAGTTATGACTCCTGATGAAGCACGTGAATTCTTAAAAATTAAGAGGAATTAAATAAATGCTCAAACTAGGTGTAATTGCAGATGACTTTACCGGTGCCACTGATATTGCCAGTTTCCTCGTTAAAAACGGCTTGAGCACTATTCAGCTTACAGAAGTCCATGAAGACTTAAAAACTCCTCAAGATGTTGAGGCTATAGTAATTTCCGGCAAAACTCGCTCCTGTGATCCAAAGATCGCCATTGCCGAATCAATTAAAGCTTTAAATTGGTTAAAATCTCAAGGCTGTGAACGTTTTTACTTTAAATATTGCTCAACCTTTGATTCTACAGCTCAAGGCAATATTGGCCCGGTTACCGATGCTTTAATGAAAGAATTAGGTGTTGACTTCACCATTCTCTCCCCGGCTCTTCCGGTAAACGGACGTACTGTATATAAAGGTTATTTATTCGTAAATGATGGCCTTTTAAGCGAAAGCGGTATGCGTAACCATCCAATTACGCCTATGACAGACAGCAATCTTGTCCGTTTGATGGAAATGCAAGCACAGGGAAAATGTGCTGTTATTGACGTCAATGTTTTAAAGAAAGATTACACTGAAATTTTAGCCTATGCAGATAAGCTTAAAGCCGATGGTTTTAGTTATGCTGCTGTAGATGCTATTGATGAGGAAAATCTTATCAAACAAGGTAAAGCCTTCTGTGACTATAAACTTGTCACCGGTGGTTCAGGTTTAGCTATAGGTCTAGCTCAAGCTTTACGTGAAAACAAAGAAAGCAATACTGCAATGGAACAAGGTCGTCCTCAGGGTAAATATGCAGTATGCTTATCTGGTTCCTGTTCAGTTATGACCAATCGCCAAGTAGCAACTTACAAGGCTAAAGCTACCGCTATGGAAGCTGATGTTACCGGAATTTTAGAAGGCAAAGAGGAAGAATGCATTAAAGCTGCAGTTGATTTTGTCTTAAGTCATAAAGATGAAAATTTAGCTCCGCTTATCTATGCCACTGCAGATCCTGATAAACTACATGCCATTCAAAAACGCTTTGGCATTGAACAATCATCTCACGCTGT
The DNA here is from genome assembly GCA_900548485.1 of uncultured Succinatimonas sp. Lineage (GTDB taxonomy): Bacteria > Pseudomonadota > Gammaproteobacteria > Enterobacterales > Succinivibrionaceae > Succinivibrio. The sequence continues at coordinate 1,925 of URKL01000167.1, read as the reverse complement.
AGAGCAATTTTTTGCAAAAGTTGCCTCAGAGCTTAAAAAACAAGGCTTTGAGCGCTTTATCGTTGCAGGTGGTGAGACCTCCGGAATTGTTACTAAGTCATTAGAGGTAAAAGGCTTCTATATTGGACCATCTGTTGCCCCTGGTGTGCCGTGGGTAAGAGCTATAAATACCCCGATATCCTTAGTATTAAAATCAGGCAATTTCGGTAATGAAGACTTTTTTGCAATTGCACAAAAGGAGTATTAAATGGAAATTTCTCCTCAAGAAATGGCTGTTCGCGAAGATTTCGTTAAAAAAGCCGCTTCTTTATTTCAACGTGGTTATGCCACTGGTGCCGCAGGCAATATGTCTTGTTTGACTCCGGATGGCAATTTAATTGCAACCCCAACAGGCTCAAGTTTAGGTAGTTTAGATCCTTTAAATCTATCTAAAACAGACTTAGAAGGTAATCTTTTGATGGGACCTAAGCCTACCAAAGAGGTCAAATTCCATTTAGCCTTAATTAAAGGCCGTAAAGATGTTAAAGCCGTAGTACATTTGCACTCTACTTATTGCACCGCTTTAGGCTGTCTTAAAAACTTAGATCCTAACGATGTGATAAAGCCTTTTACACCTTATGTAGTCATGCGTATGGGTAAGGTTGGTTTAGCTCCTTATTACAAACCTGGTAGTGAGATGTTATGTAAAGCAGTAGCAGATCTTGCTCCTCAGCATAAAGCCATAATTTTAGCTAACCACGGACCTGTTGTTGGTGGTATAGATTTAAATGCTGCTATCAATAATGCTGAAGAACTTGAAGCCACAGCTAAAATATACTTTATACTAAATCAAAATCCAGAAGAGATCCGTTATCTCTCTGACAACGAGGTCGAGGAGCTTTTATAAATGCCTAAATTTGCCGCAAATCTATCTATGATGTTCACAGAATTTGACTTTTGTGACCGTTTCGAAGCAGCTGCAAGCTGTGGATTTAAAGCCGTAGAATTTCTCTGGCCTTATGACTATGAGATCGATAAATTGCGGCAAATTTTAAAAGAAACTAAACTAAAAATTGCTCTCTTTAATACTAATGCTGGAGATATAAAAGCAGGTCAATGGGGTCGTGCAGCCCTACCTAATTGTGAAGCTCAAGCTTTAGAAGATTTCAATATGGCTTTAGAATATGCACAAGCTTTAGATTGTAAAACTGTACATATCATGGCCGGTGTAGTTTTAGATGGAGATGATGGTCAAGAATATCGCCGTACACTCTGCAAAAATTTAAATATAGCAGCCCCTATGTTTGCCAAAGCCGGTATTACTCTAACCTTAGAAGCTTTATGCCCTAAGATTAAACAAAACTATCTATATAAGAGCCAATATCAAACTTTAGAGATCGTCAAAGAGTTAAAAATTGAGAATCTCAAGGTGCAATTTGATACTTTCCATGCTCAAAATGTTGATGGTAATCTTAGTTATTTTTTAACTAATAATCTCAAAGACATAGGTCATATCCAAGTTGCTGCTGTGCCTGACCGTCACGAACCTGATCATGGAGAGATTGATAATAATTATATTTTCAAGCTCTTAGACGATTTAGGTTATCAGGGATATATAGGTTGTGAGTATTCTCCTGCACAAGGCACAAAAGAAGGCTTAGGTTGGATTAAACCTTATCTTTAACAAAATCTTGTAATTATCCTTGCAAAATATTATTCCCCAGTACGTTTGATGAAAACTGCTGGGATTTTTTTATGAAGCTTAAAAAATAGAAAAAAATTCTTTGGTAAACGTAGTTAAAACTACAATCAATGCTATGCACAGCATAGGATATAAAAAAACATACTAATAAATCTTTTTAAGGGGCTATTATTTTATAAGGTTCTTTTTTTATCCACTTATTGAGATATAAAATATAAACAAATTATATGTTAATAACATTGTC
>URKL01000166.1 GCA_900548485.1 uncultured Succinatimonas sp. | reverse complement strand
ATTATGTTCTGGGCGCTTATGGTGATTCTTGTTGTGTCCGTGGCTGTTGCGGTAACTACCGTGTGAAGGTAATGCTCTAACCAACTGAGCTACAGGCGCAATATGTGAAATGAATAATAGCACAGAAATGTTTTTTGACAATATATATATAAAGTTCGCTTAAATTAGATTGCATCATCTCAAAGCAATGCTTCATTATCGAGCAAACTTTAAGTAAGCTTGGTATACTTTTTTCAATATCGCTAACGTAACTTATTGCTATATAAGGCTAGAGGGATTCAAACTATCCTATTAAGCAATAAGAATATATAGTTCACTTTATGCTTTTATAGGTTTGGAGTTATAAATGGCATTTGAAAGTAAAGTTGTTGTTCCTTGTGAAGGTAGCGCCATTGAAGTTGATGCTTTAGGTAAGCTTAATGTTCCTGATAATCCGATTGTTCCTTTTATTAGAGGTGATGGTATTGGTGCAGATATCACACCTGTTATGCAAAAGGTAGTTGATGCTGCTGTAGACAAAGCTTATGGTGGCAAGCGTAAATTAGTTTGGATGGAGATTTATGCTGGCGGACGTAGTACTGAGGTATATGGCGAAGGTGTTTGGTTACCAGATGAGACCTATGATTTAATTCGCAAATACCATGTTGCTATTAAGGGACCTTTAACTACACCTGTAGGTGGTGGTATTCGTTCTTTAAATGTATCTTTAAGACAGACTTTAGACCTTTATATCTGTTTACGTCCTGTACGTTATTTCAAAGGCGTACCTTCTCCTGTAAAACACCCTGAGCTCGTTGATACTGTAATTTTCCGTGAAAATGCTGAAGATATTTATGCTGGTATTGAGTGGGAAGCCGATTCTGAGGGTGCTCGTCGAGTCATCGAATTTTTAGAAAAGGAGATGGGGGTTAAGAAGATTAGATTTACCGAGCACTGTGGTATTGGTATTAAACCTATGTCTCGTCAAGGCACTGAGCGCTTAATTAAGGCAGCCTGTGAATATGCAATTGATCACGACCGTAAATCTGTCACAATCGTGCATAAAGGCAATATTATGAAATTCACTGAAGGTGGTTTTAAGAAGTGGGGATATGAATTAGCCGAGCGCGAGTATGGCGCTAAAGCTGATGAAAAGGGAATTGTAAGTTTTGTAAATCCTAAGAACGGTCATAAGATTGTAGTTAAGGACTGCATAGCAGATGCTTTCTTACAGAACATCCTCTTATATCCGCAAAACTACGATGTAGTCTGCGCTATGAACTTAAACGGTGATTATATATCCGATGCCTTAGCCGCAGAGGTTGGAGGTATTGGTATTGCTCCTGGTGCTAATATTGGTGCAGATAGTGCTATTTTTGAAGCTACTCATGGTACAGCTCCGACTATTGCAGGTACCGGTAAAGCAAACCCAGGCTCAATTATTCTTTCAGCTGAGTTGATGTTGCGTCATTTAGGTTGGAATGAGGCTGCTGATTTGATTATTGATGGTATGGAAAAGGCTATTTTTGAGGGTAAGGTAACTTCTGATTTTGCGGCATTGATGGAGAATGCACAAAAGAGAACTACTTCTGAGTTTGGTGATGAGATTATCGCCAATATAAACGCAAAATAGTGTTAAATTAGCAATACTAAGGGGCTGTTTTTACAGCCTTTTTTTATAAAAAAAAGAAGGTATCAAAAGATACCTTCGAAAGCACACTGCATATAGTTTTAACATCATCGTCTTAGATTATAGTTAGCATAAGCTAACTATATAAAAAAGTCAACTATTAAAAATAGTTAACTTAAGGCCACATCTAAGCTCATCATTAAGATGAAACCTACTAATACAGAAATGGTTGCAAGATCGGAATGGCTGTCCTCATCATGAGCTTGTGGTATTAACTCTTCGGTTACAACATAGAGCATAGATCCTGCGGCAAAAGCTAAAGCCCAAGGTAAGATATTATTAAAAGATCCTAATAAAAATACTGTAATAATAGCAGCTATTGGTTCAACAAGTCCTGAGATAGTTCCTAAGATAAAGGCTTTGCGTTTCTTCATGCCTGAGGCAAAAAATGGTAAAGATACGGCAGTACCTTCAGGGATATTTTGTATACCAATACCTAAGGCCAAAGCAAAGGCGGCTGTAGCCATTTCTGGGCTTTGCGATAAAATGCTAGCACAAGCAACACCTATGGCCATGCCTTCGGGGATATTATGAATGGTAATGGCTATAAATAATAAGCTATTGTCATTAAGATGAATATGAGGGCCGTCTGGATTCTTAGATAAAGGGTGGATATGAGGTAAACATTTATCAATGGTAAATAAAAATAAAGCTCCTAAAACAAATCCTCCACAACTTGGTAGAAGTTTATTCATTCCAAGGCTTTCGGCATGATCCATGGCAGGAATTAGTAAACTCCAAATAGAGGCTGCAATCATAATGCCAGCAGCAAAACCCAGGGAGATTTGCATTAATCTTTTATGAGGTTGTCCCTTTATGACAAATATTAAAGATGCACCTAAGCTTGTCATTAAAAAAGTAAAGCTTGAAGCTAAGATGGTTGTGATAAGAGGATTCAGCGAAAACATAGTTTATCCCTTATGATATTGATTTGTTAACTAATTGATTTTATTTAAAAGTTGAAGTTTATTTAAAAATATTTTTTGAGCTGGAAGATAATGCTCTCTTTTTTTCCAAATGATCATAAGAGAAGATTTTATACTAGGATAATAAGGAACAAAGACAAGATCGCTTTTTTCTAAATTTACTATTTTGTCTAAACATAAAACAGCTCCTATTTGATTTTTTGCCAAAAGCGAAGCATTAAAAAGGAGATTGTAAGAAATAATAATATTTTTCTCGTAATTAGGTTCTTTTAAAAAAGAAAAATCTTGTGAATTTTTTATATTTTTTAGCAATTGTTGCGAAACAATTAAAGGTGTATTTAATAGATCTTCTTTTGTGACAAATTTTTTCTTTGCCAGTGGGTTTTCTTTATAGATTAGTATGCCCCAGGAATCTTTATAAGGTATGACTACCTTTTCATACCTATCTGTATTCATAGGCTCAATTACAAGAGCAAAATCAATTAAACCATACTCGATTTTTCTTACTATATCATCTTCAGCACAGCTTTCTATTTGGAATTTTATTTTAGAATTCTTTTGTCGGATATCTTTTATAACATTAGCAATAAAATTAAATCCTAATGTTTCAGCACATCCTAGATATATATGTCCTTCTATATCTTCCTCATTTTGAATAAATTCTTCTTGAGTTTTTTTTAATAAAGAAATTATTTCTTGGGCTCTTTGTTTAAATAAAAGACCTTGTTCTGTAATTATTACCCTATGGCTTTTTCTTGTAAATAATTGATATCCAAGTTTATCCTCAAGATTTTTTATGGTTCGAGTTAAAGTTGGCTGAGTTAGATGAATAGCATTGGCAGCTTTGCTTATATTGTTATATTCAGCTACGGCAAGAAAATATAAAAGTTCTTTTGTATCTAACATTATTGGTTCTCGATTATACTTTTTTTGTATATCACTTTATGAATAATAAGTATTTTTAATGATTTTTTTAATTATATAGAATTATGCTCATAGAATGTTTTGAGGAAAATTCTTTATGAAAAAAAAGTTTTATTTATCGGTTATATCTTCTCTAGTATTAGCCAGCACAACTCCAAATGCTCAAGCTGAGCCATTACCCCAGGAGTTTTCTATGCAAAATGTTACTGTAACTGAACAGTGGGATAAAACATTTAAATTAAGTGATAAGGTTGTTCATCAAAAAGTTCAGTTCCACAATAGATATGGAATAACTTTGGTAGGTGATCTGTATATTCCTAAAAACAAAGATGGTAAATTAAGCGCTTTGGCTATATCAGGTCCTTTTGGAGCCGTAAAGGAACAGTCCTCAGGCTTATATGCACAGAATTTAGCAGAAAGAGGTTTTATTACTTTAGCTTTTGATCCTTCTTTTACTGGTGAAAGCGGTGGAAGTCCTAGAAATATAGCCTCTCCTGATATTGATACTGAAGATTTTAGTGCAGCTATAGATTATTTGTTAAATCGAGATGATGTTGATCAAGATAGAGTGGGTATTTTAGGTATCTGTGGTTTTGGCGGTTTTGCTATCAATGCTGCAGTTGATACTAGAATTAAAGCTACTGTTGCATCAACTATGTATGATATGAGCAGAGTTACCGCTTACGGTTATAACGATATAAATGATGCTGACGCTCGTTATCAAATGCGTGAACGCTTAAATGAGCAAAGAACCATTGATTATAAGAATAATTCTTATGCAATGGCTGGAGGAAATCCTGATGTTTTATCTAAAGATGCACCGCAGTTTTTGAAAGATTATTGGGATTACTACAAAACAAGTAGGGGCTACCATAAAAGATCTTTGAACTCTAATGAAGGCTGGACTGTAACTTCTAATCTATCTTTGGCAAATGCAAAACTTTTAGCTTTTGCAGATGAAATAAGATCTCCTGTATTAATGATTCATGGTGAAAATGCACACTCCCGTTATTTTTCTGAAACTGTATTTAAGAAACTTAAGGGAGAGAATAAGGAGCTCATGATAATTGAGGGTACTTTCTGGGAAAAATACGAATATGCAATTATCGGGACAATCTGCCTCATTATAC
>URKL01000165.1 GCA_900548485.1 uncultured Succinatimonas sp. | reverse complement strand
GGAGGAGAAATATAAATACGGCTTCCAGCGTCCGCAAATGTCGTTCTCGACACGGTGAATGATCCGGAATTCTTAAAAGAAGTTCAGGAAAAAGGTGCTTACATCAAGGAAAAAGTCCTGGGATTCCACTCCCCGGCAGTCAAAAATGTCCGCGGCATGGGACTCATGCTCGGCATCATCGTAGATCCGGAAAAGCGTGCCCATACCAGCAAGTATTCTAGCTGCATAAAAAGCAGTTTGTCCCACCATGCAGGTAAAAATGATATCCCTATCATAAGGAATTTCTGCAAGACGGTCTCGTAACTGCATAAAAGGAATATTGATAGAACCTTTATAAGCTCCCTGCTTATAAACTTCTTGTGGTCTTAAGTCAACAATCAAGGCCTCTTTAAATCTAGTCTCAAGTTCATCAAATCTTGCAATCTGCATTAAACCATCACATACGTTTTGTGCCACTGCTCCTAAGATACAAACAGCATCTCGACTTGCGCCTACAGGAGGAGCATAAGCTTGTTCATGAGAGACTAAATCATCAACATCACCTTTAAACTGTAACAATGAACTTATAACTTCTATTGTTTTAACCGCATCTTCGTTACCGCAAGCTTGAGCACCTAAAATTTCTCTTGTATCTTTTTTAAAGACAAGCTTACAGTGAACCATTGATGAGTTAGGGTAAAATCCTGGTGTTGATAAAGTATGAGTCCACACTGCGCTTATATTCTCATAACCAAGCTTATAAGCCATTTCCTCAGATAAACCTGTGGAAGCAGCCACCATATCAAAAATTTTACAAGCTGATGTTCCTAAAACTCCATTAAATGGATGCTCTTTACCACTTAAAAAACCTGTTAAAGCACGAACTTGTTTACTAATAGGTCCGGCTAGAGCTAAAGCTGTATCTTTATTGGTAATAGCATTTTTAACCTGAACTACATCGCCTACAGCAAAGATATCTTTATCAGAGGTTTGCATATTGCTATCAGTTACAATATGTCCTAAAGGACCAACCTTTAAATTAGCTTTAATTGCTAATTCTGAGTTAGGAACAATCCCCATGCCCACAATTACAAGATCGGCTTCTATATTTTGTCTATCTGTAATTACAGTCAAAGTACCATCTGAAAGCTTCTTTAAATCATTAAGTCTTGTGTTAACATGAACCTTGACTCCCTTTGCTTCAAGGCTTTGACATATATAATTTGCCATCTCTTTGTCAAAAGAAGGCATTACATGAGGCGTAGCTTCTATAAGATCGACTTCTATACCTCGATGACAAAGATTCTCTGCAGTCTCAAGGCCAATAAAACCACCGCCAATAACTACAGCCTTTTTAACTTTATTTTGAAGCTTAGCCATGATAGCGTCAGTATCAGCGATAGTACGTAACGCATACACGCCTTGAACATTACGTGCAAAATCAGGTAATTTGGGATTAGCACCAGGAGCTAAAATAAGTTTGTCATACGAGAGTTGTTCTTCTTTACCATTAAAGACAACTGTGACTAAATGATTTTTAGAATCGATATCTACGGCTTCAGTATCAATTCTAAGATCGAGATTGAATTTTTTTCTAAGCTCATTAGCAGATACAGCAAAAAGTTGCTCTCGATGAGGAACCACACCTCCTAAATAATAAGGTAATGCACAATTTGCAAAAGATGGCCATGAGGTCTTTTCAATAACAACAATCTCTGCTTTTTCAAATAGGCGACGTAAACGAGTAGCACAAGCTGCTCCGCCGGCAACACCGCCAATAATGACAAATTTCATATACAATACCTTATTAAGTAATTATTCAAATTCAAACTAATCTCTAAGATAACAGATAAGATCTTTTCTTTTTTTCCTCTGACATATTCTTGAAAATAAAGCTCAAAACTAACTATATATTTTACGAAAAAATTTATTATAAAAATCTCTTTAAACGCGATTTTTACTTAAAAACCAATATTTGCTCAAAATTTTTTATAAAATTATAGCATCTTTTTTCAAGGTCTATATTTAGATTAACTTATTGATTTAAAATAATAATAAATGTAAATATGTTCTTTTAAGGTGCATACATTAATCACACAATAATAAAAAACTTTTAAAAATAAAATTCCTATGTTTAACTATTTTCATACCAATTAACAAAATATAAAAAATTAAAAAGAGGCTTATATGAAAACATACAATTCCGTAATAGATCTTATCGGTCATACTCCTTTAGTTGAGCTGACTCATTTTGAAAAAACTCTTGGTCTTAAAGCAAAAATTTTGGCTAAATTTGAAGCTTTAAATCCTGGTGGATCTGTAAAAGATCGTGCTGCTTTATATATGATTAAAGAGGGACTTAAGAGTGGCAAGATCACTTCTAACACTCAAATTGTTGAGCCAACCTCTGGTAATACTGGTATTGGTTTAGCTTTAATTGGTGCTTCTTTAGGTCTTAAAGTTACATTAGTTTTACCTGAAACAATGTCTGTTGAAAGACGCAATATTTTAAAGGCTTATGGTGCACAGCTTATCTTAACTGAAGGCGCAAAAGGAATGAGTGGAGCTATTGCTAAAGCCCAAGAATTGGCTAAAAATGATCCAAATATCTTTATTCCGCAGCAGTTTGAAAATGAAGCTAATGCTTTAGCTCATTATGAGACAACAGGTCCTGAAATTTGGGAAGATACTGAAGGCACTGTCGATATCTTCGTAAGCGCTGTAGGCTCTGCAGGTACTGTTACAGGAGTTGGTCGTTATCTAAAGGAAAAACGTCCTGATGTTAAAATTGTCGCTGTAGAGGCTGCCTCATCTCCTGTTCTTGAAGGTGGCAAACCTGGTCCGCATAAGATTCAAGGTATTTCTGCAGGATTTATTCCTAAGAATTATGACAAGTCTGTTGTAGACAAAATTATCCCTATTTCGGACACTGAGGCTTTTGATACTGGGAGATCTATTGCTCAAACTGAAGGTTTATTTATCGGTATCTCATCTGGCGCTGCAATTGCAGCTGCAATTAAAGAAGCTCAGTTACCTGAAAATGAAGGTAAGACTATTGTAGCCATTTTGCCCGATAGTGGTGATCGCTACCTGTCCACTCCTCTTTATCATCAAGACTAGGCTATAATGAACAATGCCTGTATAAAGAGCAGGCATTTTTATAAGGATTTCCCATGACTTTAAATACACAAACTAGAGTTGATACAGAAGCTCAGCAAGCAATTGCTAAAATCTCAAAAAGAAAAAGAGCTATTACTGCTATACTCTACGTCGGAGCCTTAATCCTAGGCACAATATTAGGATTTATCGGCAATGAAAACCTAAATGTTGTTTTAGATTTTATCGCCACCGTCTTTACTCGTTTATTCAGCTTCATCGCTGTACCTGTAATTGCGGTATCGCTTATCAATACTTTGGCACGTCTAAATCATGGTAGCAATGGTGGTACTATTTTCAGTCATACCATTTTCTATACCTTGTTGACTACAATTATTGCTGCCGCTGTAGGTTTAAGCTTATTTTTAATCCTTGCACCATCAAATGTACCACAGGAGATGTTAGGTGTTGCAGCCGATCCTAGCGCAGGTGTTACCACATCTTACTTTGATCATATCGTAAGCATTATCCCTAATAACTTCTTACAGCCATTTGTGTCTGGCAATGTATTATCAATATTATTAGTTGCCGCTGCCGTTGGTTTAGGTATTGCTACAATGCCTACATCTGAAGGTCGTACAGCCATTGTAAAGGTTTTAACAGGTCTTCAAGATTTGTTATTTATCCTTATCCATTGGTTAATCACTATTTTACCTTTAGGCATTGTTGCCTTCACAGCTCAATTAGTAGCTCAACTTGAAGCTGGTGTAATCTTAGGCGGTCTTGCTACCTACTTTGCAACTGTAATTAGCTCTAATATTTTACAGATGTTTATCTTCTTACCATTATTATTGCTAATTCGCGGTTTAAATCCTTTAAAGGTTGCTCGTGGCATGCTCCCGGCTTTAATGGTAGCTTTATTCTCTAAATCATCTGCTGGTACTTTACCTGTAACTATTGCCTCAGCTGAAGATAACTTACATATAGATAAACGTATTTCAAGATTTGTATTACCTATCTGCACCACTATCAATATGAACGGTTGCGCAGCATTTATCTTGATTACTTCTCTGTATTTATTACAAAACGCTGGTATTGAATTAAACTTTGGTACTTACTTAGCTTGGATCTTTATCGCAACATTTGCTGCTATTGGTAATGCTGGTGTACCTATGGGTTGCTTCTTCTTAACCCTGTCATTGATTTCTTCAATGAATGTACCTGTTGCATTAATGGGCGTAATCTTACCTATCTATGCAGTAATTGATATGATTGAAACTTGCTTAAATGTTTGGTCTGATTCTTGTGTTGCAAATATTGTAGACAAAGAATTAAAAGATAAACTTCCTGCCGTTGAAGAGCAAGAGTAAATAAAGCCTTTATCTTAGTAGCAATCCCCGTAATTAAGACTTAATAACGGGGATTGTATAGCTATAGAAGATAAAAAACTTAGTTCTTCCGAGGATCTGTGCGAGCTCTAAAAAAAGGGGGGATGTAGGCAAAATCCTGGACGGTTTTGTTATTGATGAGTCAACCGATATTGCACAGGGCTCATCCTGATCACGCCGCGGTATGTTTTCTTATTCATAGGGTGCTA
>URKL01000164.1 GCA_900548485.1 uncultured Succinatimonas sp. | reverse complement strand
AAGAAAAGCAGGTCATCGCAGGGTCTGAAGGGCCATCAAGATACTTGATGTAGTCTAAATTGATATCATCACTTTTTAATGTATCAATCAAAACATCACTATCATTTTTACCAACAGCACCTGCATGATATACCAGAGCTCCTGCTCTCTTACATGCAATTGATTGGTTTAAGCCTTTACCTCCGGCAAAGACATTTCTATCTAATGATGAGGTAGTCTCGCCAGGTTGGACGAAATGATCCATGCTATAAACATAATCAATGTTTAAAGAGCCGAAATTTAAAATCTTAGCCATATTATCCACAAACCTTCTAATTAACGCTCAATCTCAGCATTCTTAGGTCTTGGTATGCTGAAAGATGCAATGAATGCCAAAATAGTAATAACAAGTCCTACTAAGATACTTTGGAAGTAAGCATCAGTTGTAGGCTGATTATTAACACTACTTATCATTAAGACAGCAGGTAAAATTGCAAAACTTAATCCTGCACCTAAATTAAAGGCTCCTGCATTCATTCCAGGTAAGAAGCCTGGGTTGTTTTCAGGAGACAATACAATACCTAAACCATTTAGCATAATATTTGCACATCCTGCATAGGTAATACCTAAAAGGACAATGCCTACAATAAGAGCAGTTAAACTCTCAAGTCCTGCAAAAAGTACAATTAAGATACCTACAACAGATCCTAAAAGTCCTAAACGTAGAATATTGGTATAACCATAGGTTGGAGCTAGTCTTCCGGCAAAAGGTCCTACAAACCAGCCAATTAAAGCATATGGAGTTAATAGGTATAAAGCAGCAGTATCAGGGCCTAAACCAAAGCCTACATCTGTATTTTGTGCTAAAGACATAGCCAAACCGTTAACTACAGCAAAAATACCAGTCATAGTTAAGGTAGTAGTTAAAAGAATTGACCAAGTAGATCTTCTCTTTAAATGCTCAATTGAAACTAAAGGCTCACAACTGCGCTTTTCAGTTCTTATAAAGAGCAAGAAGGCAACAATACTTGCAATCACATAGGCTGCAACTTCTACAAAGTTTACATTGCCGATATTAGCTGCTTTATTTAAAGCATTGAGCATAAGGGCTAATGAAACTACGATAAAGAGTACACCTAACCAATCCATCTTAGTATTTGCTGATGGCTTGGATTCAGGAGCAAATTTAACAACCATAAAAGTTGCGCAAGCTGCAATCACGGCAATAGTCCAGAATACTGCTCTAAAGCCAGAGTAAGAAGCTATAAGACCACCAGCTATAGCGTCAACACCGGCAATACCACCATTTAATGCGGTGACAACACCCATTAAAGTAGCGTAGGTCTTAACATCTGTAACTTCACTTCTAAGCATTAACAGACATATAGGAACTACAGGTCCTGAGATACCTTGAATAATTCTAGCTACAAATAAAGTCTCAATATTTGGGGCTAAAGCAGCTAAAACTGTACCGAAAGTCATGATAAAAAGCATAAAACTTAAAACGAACTTTCTGCCTTTAATATCTGACAAACGTGGCAAGAATAATGAGAATAGGGCAGCTGCGGTAAAGAAAGCAGTCTGCGACATACCTACATCAGCTTCATTAGCTTGGAGCTCAGTACCAATAGTAATAAGTACAGGACCTAACATACTGGCATTGAGCTGGAAAGCCACACATGCGGCAAGCAGCGCCACCATTAGCGCTGCAATACTAACTTTTTTTCAGCCATAGTATCTTCCTTTAAAAGTCGGTATCACCGATTCTCTTAAGAGCATCAACAACGAGATCCCAAAAACGATCACAGTCAAGCTCTAAGGCAACCTGAGTATGGCAATTTTCATAATTAGTTTTTCTAAAATCACAAACGGTCATACCTAATGTATAAGTACCATTAAGCTCAACATCAATAGGCACACGTCTAGTCTTAATTAAGGTAGGATCAATTACATAAGCTACAGCACAAGGATCGTGTACTGGCGGAGCATCAAAACCTTGCTCTTTTTTGTACATTTTGCCGAAGAAGTCGATTAAATCGCAGACAAATTTAGCAGGCTTAGTATTTAAAGCAGCTATTTTTTCCATTACTTCTTTGGTAGCTAGAGCCTGATGAGTAAGATCAAGTCCAATCATAGTAACAGGCCATTTTTCATTGAAGACAACGTAGGCAGCCTCAGGATCGATCTTGATGTTAAATTCAGCAACAGCAGACCAGTTACCAACATGAGCTCCACCGCCCATTAAAACAACTTCTTTAACTCTATCTACAATTCTAGGCTCTAATCTTGCAGCTAAAGCAATGTTAGTTAAAGCTCCAGTTGGCACTAAAGTAATGGTCTTAGGTGGGTTTTGCATAACGGTATCAATGATTACCTGTACACCACTTCTTTCATCTAAGGTATGAATAGGATCAGGAAGCTTTGGACCATCAAGACCACTATCACCGTGGATTGAAGGTGCATTTTCAGTTTCAGGGCGAATAATTGGGCGACGAGAACCTTTTGCAATGGTCAGGCCTTGCATATTACCAACACGAGCTACAGATAAGGCATTATGAGTTACCTTATCAATAGTTTGGTTGCCTGCAACTGTAGTAACAGCAACTAAATCGATATTTGGATTGCCCCAAGCTAAAAGCATAGCAATAGCATCATCATGACCAGGATCGCAATCTAAAATAATTTTTGTTTTTTCCATTATTGTTTCCCTCTTGTTTGTTTTTGATTGTTTTAATTTTAAGAGAGAAAGAGTTTGCAAAATATAAAAATAAAAACCATTATATAAATATAATGACATTAATATTCATGTTCTTTGGCTGACTTATCACAAAAATAGAATTATACTTTTTTACTTATATCTTTGGTCTGGTTGATTATGGCTGAACTTTCAATTTATTCATATATAAAAGATCTTGTGGGCATTTTTAATGTTCCGGTTAGTCTCTATAACCAAAATCTTTGTCTTTTAAAGCATTTTTATGATTTTGATGAAAAATACGATCCTATCTCTTGTGATAAAGAACTTTTGAAATACATTAGTGATGATGGTTTAAACAAAAGTAAAAAGCTTTATTTAAAGTCAGATGGCATTGTGGTTTTTTATGCTGTACTTATTTGTCATGATAAAAAACTGGTTATTGTAGGACCTCTAATCGATTCAAAGGAAAATCTTACTGAGCATGTAAGATTTAATGCCTTAAAGCATCATGCTCAAGTAAGAGCTATTACACGTTGTAGTAAAGTTTCCATTCTTTCAGCATTATCTTTAATATATAAAGCTCTTTATAAAGAAGATATTGATATTCAGGATTTGATTGGTAACGAAAAATCATATGTGATTGAGGAAGAAACTCGCCAACAGGTTGCAAATGTGCTTATAAGAAGTGTTGAAAACTCCACACCTCATAATGACAGTAGCTATGAATTAAAAATAAGACAAGCTATCAAGAATGGTGATAGTAGTGCTTTAAAAATAGCTTTAGATACGCCATTTGTTGGAAAAAGAGGAGTTATTGCAAATAACAATTTAAGATCACAAAAAAACTTAGCAATTGTGGATATTACTATCGCTTCAAGAGCTGCAATTGATACAGGAGTTAGTGCCGAGCTTGGATATGTAATCTCAGATGGCTACATTTTACAAGTTGAGGATGCGAAGACCTCTCAGGAGGCTGAAGATCTTTACAGACAATGCGCTTTTGAATTTTGTTCTTTAGTAAAACAAACAAAAAATTCTTTTAATACTGATAATAAGATTGTTAAGACTATTGCTGATTTTATAAATAAGCACTTTTATAAGAAAATTTATGTAAAAGATATCGCCAAGATTTTAAATTTATCGTGTGAATATATTGAAAGGATGTTTAAAAAGCAGACAGGACTTACTATTGGACAATATCTGTTAAATGTGAGACTTAATCAAGCAATGATATTACTAAATGGATCTGACAAACATATTTTTGAGATTGCAAGCTTAACCGGATTTAACTCTCAAAGTTATTTTATAAAGGCTTTTAAAGATAAATATAAAATGACACCAAAAGCCTATAGATCTAAGATTGAAAGCGTACTTTAGAACACATGATGTTCAATTAAAACTTGAACACCAATATATAAAAGCACTAAGGCTCCACCACAGTTCATATAACAGCTTAATTTTTCAAATTTAGATGCTAAATAGCCACCTAAAAATACGCCTATAGCTGACATTAAGAAACAGATGATGCCAATAATACTTGAGATATAAAAAATACGATCATCTAAAACAGTTAAAGATAATCCTACAGCTAATGCATCAATAGAAGTGGCTACACCTAAACCTAAAAGCCAAAAAATACTGTCTTTTGAGGATTGTGTCTCTTCTTTTGAAAAAGCTTCTTTAATCATATTAAAAGAAACAGCTGCAAGTAATAAGAAAGAAATCCAATGATCGTAATTTGCAATTTGATTTAAAAGTTTATCTCCACCAATAAAACCAATTAAAGGCATTAAAAATTGAAATAAGCCAAAGGTTACAGCATATTTAAATGCCATAAGCATACGTTTTTTTTCGGATTTACAAAAACTACCCGATACAACAGAGCAAGCAAAGGCATCCACACCTAAGGCTATAGCAACAATTAAAATTTCAAAAAAGCTCATATCTCGTTCCTTTTAAGGTCCGTAAATTATACCTATGATTTATGAAATATGAATACATTAAA
>URKL01000163.1 GCA_900548485.1 uncultured Succinatimonas sp. | reverse complement strand
TCATTTCTGCCTCATCCCTACAGCTGAGGTTCCTCTTACTAATATGGTTCGTGATGAGATTATTCCTGAGGATCAACTTCCTATCAAGGTTACAGCTCATACCCCATGCTTTAGATCTGAGGCCGGTTCTGCAGGCCGTGATACTCGTGGTCTTATCCGTATGCATCAGTTTGATAAGGTTGAGATGGTGCAGATTGTTAAGCCTGAGGATTCATGGGAAGCTTTAGAGACTTTAACTCATGATGCAGAGGCTGTATTACAAGCTTTAGAGATCCCTTATCATGTTGTAGCCTTATGCACAGGTGATATGGGCTTTAGTTCTGCTAAGACTTATGATATTGAGGTTTGGTTGCCAGCACAGAATACCTATCGTGAGATTTCTTCTTGTTCAAATTGTGTTGATTTCCAAGCTCGCAGAATGCAAGCTCGTGTCCGTCGTAAGGATGGCAAGATCGAGTTAGTACACACCTTAAATGGCTCTGGTTTAGCTGTGGGTCGTACTTTAGTTGCAGTTTTAGAAAATTATCAAAATGCTGACGGCTCTGTAACAGTCCCTAAAGTCTTACGTAAGTATTTAGGTGGTTTAGAACTGATTACCCCAGAGACTAGGTAATGCTCACAGCTTTAGATTGGGCAATGATAGTTATTGTCGGTTTTTCAGCCCTAATGTCTATTATCCGCGGCTTCGTGCGTGAAGCCGCTTCCATTTTGTCTTGGATTGCAGCCTTTATTATTGCTGGCCGTTTTTACCCTCAAGTAGCGCCTTTTTTTTCTTTTTCACAAGATGAGTTGACGCGGAATATTCTGTCAATTTTGACCTTATTTATTTCGTCATTATTGATAGTAGGCTTTATTGGTACAGCAATTTGCTCATTAGTGCAAAAGGCGGGACTTTCTGGATTTGATAGACTTTTAGGCGTAGCTTTTGGAGTCGTGCGTGGCGTTTTAGTGCTTAGTGCTATTTTAGCTTTAATGCAGATCGCTTTTAGATTGCACATCCTAAGTTTTGTAATTGAAAAACAATGGTGGAGTCAATCTGTATTTATTCCGGAATTGCAACGAATTGTTAACTGGTTCTTTATCTATATGGGAACACCTGTAGGAGTTTAATATATGTGCGGTGTAGTTGGTGTGGTCGGTTTCTCTCCGGTCAATTTAGTGCTTTATAATTCTCTGCAGGTGTTACAACACCGAGGGCAGGATGCTGCAGGAATTGTCACAGTAGACGACAAGGACAATTTCCATCAACGTAAGGCCAATGGTATGGTTACTGAGGTCTTTCAGCAGCGTCATATGATGCGGTTACGTGGCAATATCGGTATCGGTCATAACCGTTATCCTACAGCCGGCTCCTCATCTGCAGCTGAAGCTCAGCCTTTTTATGTAAACTCTCCTTTTGGTATTGCCTTAGCCCATAACGGTAACCTGATAAATTCCAAAGAATTAAAACAAAAATGCATCAAAGCAAGACGTCATGTAAATACCCAGTCTGACTCTGAGATCTTATTAAATATCTTAGCTTGGAAGATTTCTGATGTTAAAAATGAAGTTCCAAATCCTGATGACATTTTTAATGCCGTAAGCGGGGTTATTGACGAGATCCGCGGTGGATATGCCGTAGTTTCCTTAGTCTTAGGCGTAGGCTTAATTGCTTTCCGCGATCCTCATGGTATTCGTCCTATGGTTTTAGGCAGTCGTAAAACCGATGATGGACGTACTGAATATATGGTAGCTTCTGAGAGCGTGGCCTTAGACGTATCAGGCTTTAGACTTGAACGCGATGTGGCTCCTGGTGAGTGTATTTTAATCACCAAAGATGGCCAGCTTTATTCACGTATTTGTGCTAAAGATCCGATTTTACAGCCATGTATCTTTGAGTATGTCTATTTTGCCCGTCCAGATAGCGTTATCAATGGTGCTTCTGTATATGCAACTCGTGTCCGTATGGGTACTAAGTTAGCTCAGCAAATCAAGCGTGACTATGCCGATCTTAAGATCGATGTCGTCATTCCGATCCCAGATACCTCTGTAGATATTGCAGTACAGATTGCCAGATATTTAGGCATACCTTATCGTCAAGGTTTTGTTAAGAATCGTTATGTCGGTCGTACCTTTATTATGCCAGGTCAGACTCAGCGTCAAAAGGCTGTACGCAGAAAGTTAAATCCGATCCCTTCTGAATTTGCAGGCAAGAGAGTTTTACTTGTAGATGATTCTATCGTCCGTGGTACTACTTCATTGCAGATTGTTGAGATGGCTCGTGAGGCTGGAGCTTTAGAGGTTTATTTCGCTTCTGCATCTCCTGAAATTAGATATCCGAATATCTATGGTATTGATATGCCAACCTCTGAAGAACTTATCGCTTTTGGTCGCAATAATGAAGAGATTTGTAAGGAGATTAAAGCTGATGCTTTAGTCTATCAGTCTTTAGACGATCTTAAGGATTCTGTAACTGAGGAAAATCCACAGCTTACAAGTTTTGATTGTTCTATTTTCACTGGCGAATATATCGTTCCTCCGTCAGATGATTATTTCAACGAGATCGCCTCTCAGCGTAGTGATGATGCTAAGGCTGATAAAGCTTGGAAGGACTCTTCTGATGCTGATGAATTAGATATTTTCAATATCTAATTGCGCGTTGTTTAAATAATATCTTTTGCTGATTATGGCTGTATTTTCTTGGAAATACAGCCATAATATTATGTTAATTACGAGTTTTTCTTAAGTAAAATATAAGTAAAATTAGAAAAACACTTAAAGTTACTAATAAATTTAAAATGATGTTGGTTTGCTTAAATCATCATTAAACTTATAAAAAAGTACCTTAAAAATAATCAGGCTCTTACAAGGAAAATAAATGATATCCCCTTTAAGATTTGTATTAAGTTTGGCTTTTTTAGCAATCCCCGCTGAACTTTACTATGCATCTTTTTATGCCCCTTTATTTTCAGATTCTAGTTTTAGTGAGATTAGCTGTTTTTATCTGATAGCTTTAGGTGTATTTCCTTTATATGGCATAGTAGCTTTAACTGTACTTTTATATCCGCAACTTAAACTCTTAAAAAAGGGCAAAGCTATTTATTTAAAAATAGCAGCTGTCATAAGTAGCTTTCTATTACTACTTATCTTAGCTATTGATGCTCATGTTTTTTATCTCTACCGTTTTCATTTAAGCGTAGCGATGCTAGAGCTTTTCTTTAATGGACAGATTATAAATTTCTCAAATAGTATGAAATTTACTATCGCCATTGAGGGCGTATTGTTATTTAGCTATGTACTTTTAATGGTGTATTTAGCTTTAAAGCTGTCTAATTCAAAAAAATTTAAAAGCTATTTTTTATTAGTCCCCTGCTGTGTACTTTTTTTAGGTGTGAATATCATGCATGCCTCAGCCGCGGCCTTTGCTAATATCACGCTTACCTCTTTAGCGGTACGTATTCCTTTATATTATCCTTTAACCGCCAATACTTTTCTTTTGCGCCATGGTTTTATCACCGAAGAAGATATGACTGTAGATAAGGTAAATATTCAGTCACAAGGCATCTTTAATTATCCTAAAGAACCTCTAATCTATACTGCTGATTTAAAGCCTAAAAATATTCTCTTTGTGGTTGTCGATTCCTTACGTTCTGATATGCTCACAAAAGAGGTTATGCCAAATCTTTATGAGTTTTCTAAAAGAAATTGGCACTTTTTAAATCATCATTCAGGTGGAAATTGTACCCGCTTTGGTATTTTTACCTTGTTTTACGGTATTCCTGGCAGTTATTGGAATGTAGCCCGTAGCTCGGGAACTAAAGCAGCGCTGATTGCCGCTTGCGAAAAATTTAATTATGAAATTAAAACCTTTACCTCAGCACCTTTATATAAACCAGAGTTTCATCAAACAGTCTTTGCAGGAGTTGATAATTTACGCATGAGCTCAGAGGGTAATACTGTGCTTTTACGTGATAAGTATTGTATTGATGACTTTGAGAGTTATTTAGATGAAAGAAAGTCTGGCAATTTTTTTAGTTTGGTCTTTTTAGATAATGTCCATGAATACAGTTTTGATAAAAATCAAGAGAAGATCTTTACTCCTACAGAAGAATCTTTTAATTATATGGAATTATCGCCATCAACAAAGATCGAGCCGTATCGTAATCTAGCTCGCAATGCTTCCTATGCGGCAGATAAAAATTTAGGACGTATTTTTAATCTATTAAAAGAAAGAAATCTTTTAGAGGATACTATTGTAATTGTCACGGCCGATCATGGGGATGAGCTTAATGATAATGGCTTAAATTATTGGGGACATAATAGTAATTTCTCCTCAGCTCAAACTAAGGTGCCATTGGTGATTTCGTGGCCAGATAAACAAGGTCATGAAATTGAAAATTTAAGTACAGCTTATGATATTAGTGTCACGCTTTTAAAACATGCCTTTGGAGTTGAAAATAAGGTTCGTGATTATGCGATTGGAGAAGATCTGTTTTCTTTAAAAGATAGGGAATATTTTTGGGTATCTTCATATACAGAAAATGCAATTGTAAGTGAAAAATGCATTGGTATTTTTGATGTTTTAGGTTTTCTTTCCTGGCGTGATCAAGCCTATCGCAAGATCCCTAAAGCCTGTGAGGGCTTAAATTATTGGCAAGCATTGCAAGATTTAAATTATTATTTAAAACGCTAAAAAGAAAAAAAT
>URKL01000162.1 GCA_900548485.1 uncultured Succinatimonas sp. | reverse complement strand
CCCATAACCATATCATCAATAATCATTTCAGGATCTTCAGTACGAGGATTATCGGAGGTAAAAATCACCTTATCGGCATGAACACAAGCCTTAATTGCCATGATGGCACGTTTACCCTTATCGCGGTCACCACCACAACCTAAAACACACCAGATCTGGCCTTGAGGATGATGTGCGCGCACTGCCTTTAAAACCTGTTCTACGCCATCTGGAGTATGTGCATAATCAACAACTAAATGGGGCTTATTCTCCGCTCTAAAACACTCCACTCTACCTTTAACAGGAACCAATTTTGAAGCTGTTGCCATAAGTCTTTCTAAAGGTACATTCAAAGATAAAAGCACACCTAAAGCTATGGCAATATTTTCCACATTAAATGTACCTAAGAGCTTAAATTCACTCTGCCCTTTACCTAGATAGGTATCAAATTTTAATTGCAATGAATCACGCTTATAAACTATATCTTCAACAAAAACGTAACGCTTGTATTGCGTATCTTCACTATTTTTTAACTGTTTTTTATAGCTAATGGCGATACATTTAGGATAATCTTGAGCAAAACTTGCACCGCAACTATCATCGACATTGATAACAATATGATCATCTGGCAAAAGATCTAAAAATTTCTTTTTAGCTTTAGCATAGTTTTCCATGGTTTTATGATAATCAAGGTGATCACGAGTAAGATTTGTAAATCCTCCAGAGGCAAATTGACAACCTTGAATACGCCCTTCACAAACACCGATAGATGAGACTTCCATAACTGCATACTGAGCTTTATCTTTTACCATCTCCCCTAAAACTCTCTGCAGATTTATAGCGTCTAAAGTAGTGTTAGCACTTTTATGTAAATTAGGCAAAAAACCATAACCTAAGGTACCAAGCAAGCCTACCTTGCCACCACTAACTAAAGTTAGCCATTGACTTATAAGCGAGGTAATGGTGCTCTTACCATTAGTGCCAGTAATACCTATAAGTTTTAATTTCTTAGAAGGATAATCGTTGAGCCAAGTTGCAACTTCTGCATAAAAACTTGCATCCTTATCCATATAAATTAAAGGCATATGGATATCTTGCAATTGCTCAGCGCTAGGCTGATTGTCTTTGCTAATTAAAGCAGCTACAGCTCCATGAGCTTGAGCGCCTTTAAAAAAATCACAACCATTAACATGAGCTCCATTTAATGGTACGAAAACACTAAACTCATCACAAAGACGAGAATCTGTTTGCAAGGCTCTAATTTCCACATCAAAATTACTCTGATCTGCTTTAGCCCCTACAAAATTACATAAATCCTTTAAAGTAAACATAAACAGCCTGCTCTCTAATTTTCTTCGTTAATTTCCCTATCTGGAGGCACATTATATAATTGTAAAGCCTGGGCCATTACTTCTTGGAATACTGGTCCTGAAACAACACCACCGTAAAATTTACCTGCACGCGGGGCTGTAATTACAACAACCATTGCAAAACGCGGTGATGAAATTGGTGCATATCCTGCAAAGGTAGCCATATAGTCCTTACCATAACCACCTGCAGTCGCAATACGAGCAGTACCAGTCTTTCCGGCTACACGATAGCGCTCAATCGCAGCCTTGCTACCAGTACCAGCTGCAACCACAGTCTCTAAAGCCATCTGCATACGTTTAACTTCTATGGCATTGGCAACTTGTGTAGCTGCCGGAGGCTTTAATACTCTTAAAATTGAAATTGGATGATAAGCTCCACCTGAAGCTATAGTGGCATAAGCCGATGCTAATTGCAGACTTGTAACTGCGACACCATAACCAAACCCCAATGTAGCTTTATCAATTTCTGACCAAAAGGTACGTCTCTCATTTAAACGACCAGCACTCTCACCCACAAGACCAGATTGCGATTTGCGGCCAAAACCAAAGCGCTGAAGCATATCCATAATCTTATAAGGGCCAATTCTTTGAGAAATATGGGCCATACCAGTATTTGAAGAATACTTGATAATATCAAGTAAAGTACCAGTATTCATCGCATGTGAATCACGTACTACTTTACCATCCACAACAAATGGTCTAGTATCAAAAACCTCTTTCCAATTTACAGATCCACTTTCTAAAGCTGCTAAAGCAACAATAGGTTTCATGGTAGAACCTGGTTCAAAAATGTCGGTAATGGTACGATTTTTAGCATTCTTAATATCAAAATGGCTTCTATTATTTGGATCAAAAGACGGGCTATTCGCCATAGCTAAGATCTCACCAGTTCGAACATCAATTAACACCGCACAACCACTCTCAGCTTCATTAACTTTAACTGCATCATCTAACGCTTTATAAGCAATGCTCTGCAGACGATTGTCGATACTTAAAACTAAGTTACCACCAGCAGCTCCGGCTTTAACAATACCCAAATTTTCTATAACATGGTTATAACGATCTTTATGAGCTGAACGAGTGGTTGCTGTAGCTGTTAAATAACTATTAAAGCTTTGTTCAACTCCATAAACTCCCACACCATCGCCATTTAAAATACCGACTAAATTAGAGTTAACCTCACCTGTAGGATAATAACGACGGTAGCTATCATTTAAAATGATGCCATCTTTAGCAATTTCTTGTAATAATTGAGCTTTATCAATATCAAGATAATGTTTTAAATGAACAAAACGTCGGCTAGGATCTTTGATTTTTTCAGAAAGCTCTTGAGGATCAAGTTCTAAAATTTCGGCTAATTTGGCAATAGCTTTTTTATCTTTAGCTATACCCGTTTCATGCAAAACCTTAGGATCGGCATCAACAGTTTTAACCGGAATGGAGATGGCAAGAATTTTTCCTTGGCGATCGGTGATCTTGCCTCGGGCAGGTTCATAGTGATAATTACGCAACACACGAGCATTACCCTCAGCGATAAGACGCTCTGGGTGTAATACCTGTATCCATAATAAACGTGCAATTATGACAACAATTACACTTACTAGAACTAAGCAAACTACACTAATACGGAAACGAGAAATTTTTAAATTCCCATCTCCTTCTTTATCGGTAAATAGTGACATCTAATGATCCAGACGAATGACAACTTCCGCCTCGGTTTTGGGATTCACCATTCCTAATTTCTGTATTGCTTGTTCACGAATAAATGAATGCGCCGACAATGATTGACGTTGTGCTTGTAACAATAAACTCTCACGGCTTTGATTTTCAATATTGCGATTAACTTCATTTAAGTTCGCAGTAAGTTGACGGGTATCTTGTACCTGAATCACTTTATAAATACATAAAGCCGTAACAGCTAATGCTAATAAATAAACTAAGCTATTACGCATAAGATCTGTAACTATAGTCGGCAACAATGACCTAACTTTAGTCTGACCTAAATACTCGTAACGACGATTAAAGGAATTATATGTTTCCTCACCAAGGTCTTCCAAATTAACATTAATGACAATTGGTTCCTTAGCTTTAGGAGCCTCTTTATCATTTTGTTTTTTTTCTTTGGAAGCTGCGGTATTTTCTTGTTTTTCTATGGATTGAATCTCTTGTACTTGAGAATCATCCTCTAAAATCCTGGCAGCTGCACTTTGCATTTATGTTTTAAGCCTCTTCATCCGCGCGCAGACTCTTAAAGTAGCGCTACGCGAGCGGACATTACGTGAAAGTTCAGCTTCGCCGGCTTTAACGGCTCCGCCGATGGGCTCCATAGTTGCTGTAGCCAGGCGCAGTTGTTCTGTTTGCTCGAAGGTCAATGGAATGGCCGAAGGAATCTCCTGACCACGCGCCTTGTCTTTTATAAAATTTTTTACTATACGATCTTCAAGCGAATGAAAGCTTATAACACACAATCTACCATTGTCATTTAAAACATCAATACATTGATCTAAGGCTTCACGTAATTCATCTAATTCAGAATTGACTGCTATACGTAAAGCTTGGAAACAACGAGTAGCCTTGTGCTTTGATTCTGTCCATCCAGGAATAGTCTTTTTGATGAGTTCAGATAATTGCATGGTTCTTAAAAAAGGTTGCTTTTGACGCTCTCTTACAATAGCGCTAGCAACTTTAGAAGCAAAACGTTCCTCACCATAGACTTTAAAAATATAAGCTAAATCTTTTTGTGAGTAAGTATTAACTATAGTTTGTGCATCTAATTTTGCGCTTTGATCCATACGCATATCTAAAGGACCATCGCGATCAAAAGAGAATCCACGCTCTGAATCATCAAGCTGAGGAGAGGAGACACCAATATCCATTAAAATGCCATCAACTCTTCCTACAATACCAAAATCCTCACATACAGATTTAAGATTAGAAAAACGACTATGAGCGATTTTAAAACGCTCATCAACAATACTTTTAGAAGCTGCAATAGCTTCTAAATCGCGATCTAATGCATATAAACGCCCATTAGGACCTAATTTTTCTAATATACACCGAGAATGCCCTCCACGACCAAAAGTAGCATCAACATAGATGCCATCTTCTTTGATGGCAAGGCCTTCTAAAACTTCATTAAGTAATACGGGAATATGAGCAAATGGCATTATGGGCAAGAAATCCTAAATAAATGAGCCGGCCTATAAGCCGAGTTCTGTACTGCTTTTTATTGCAGTGGCAACCATTCCTCTAGACCGGCAATCGCTCACCGGTTCCAGCAATCAAGTCACGGTGCGGGGATAAGTGTCGGTACGGTAGTCTTCCGTGCGCTGGGCGTTAA
>URKL01000161.1 GCA_900548485.1 uncultured Succinatimonas sp. | reverse complement strand
CACACTACATCCTTAAACTTAAGTACGAGGTTTTGTGTGCCCAAAATTTGATAAACTAGTAATTATTTGATATTCATAATATATAAACATCAAACACCGCTCTTTTTAGAAGATAAATCTGATTTTTAGATTTTTAAAAAATGGCGATATTATAAAGAAATTAGAGAGGAGTAATAGAAAATGCGTCTTAAAGACGCATTTTCTCTATCTTAGTAGGACTTAAGCTTGAGGCTTCTTATGCTCTTTATCGTATTGCTCAATATAATCAATAAACTGCGGTAAATACTCTTCAATCTTATTGATTTTAGATCTTAAGACATCGGCATTTTCATCTCCGATATAGCTTAAATTATCAACAAAATCAAAAAGCTCTGGTAAAGTATTTTCAACATCTACTCTCAATGGTTTAATAATTTTGATAAAAGCCTCTTCATTGGCAATTTTATCTTTATTAGTCTTTGGAGATAATTTCTCCATAACACTTAAAAGCTGATCTGTGGCTTTTAAAATATTTTGGGTTTCTTTAGATACATTATCTTCCTGAGAAGGAGTTTCGATATCTACAATCTTTTTTACATCCTGAGAATCGCTCATTCTTGCACCTGCTTTTTGTCTTTTTGTAAATCTTTATTTTGCTCAGACCATACAGTTGTAGGCATAAACTGTTTAGGATCATTCTCTAAGGCTATATTTAAAACCTCTTCAATACGTTTTACTGGGATGATCTTTAAAGAAACCTTAATATTTTCAGGTATATCCCAGAGATCTTTTTCATTATCAAAAGGAATTAATACTGTCTTAATACCGCCACGCATTGCAGCAACTAATTTTTCTTTAAGGCCACCAATTGGTAAAACATCACCTCTTAAAGTAATCTCACCTGTCATAGCAACATCCGCTCTAACCGGATTTCCAGTTAATACAGAAACAATTGCTGTTACCATACCCACGCCTGCTGATGGGCCCTCTTTTGGAGTTGCACCTTCAGGGACATGAATATGTAAATCACAAGTTTCATAGAAGCTCTTAGATAAATGCAAATCATGAGTTAGAGTTCTGACAACGGTAATAGCTGCAGAAATACTCTCTTTCATGACATCACCAAGCTTACCGGTCAAAAGGTGTTTACCCTTACCCTCATTAGCTACAGCCTCAAGCTGTAAAATATCGCCTCCTAAGGAAGTCCAAGCTAAACCATTTACAAGACCAACCTTATTTTCAGAAAGCTTTGAGGTAAAATCATAACGACGCGGACCTAAAAGCTTGCCAACCATTTCAACATTAATGATGGTTTTATCCAGCTTCTTTTTGCTCTTACGACGGTTATTTGCAAGCATCTGCTCTTTAATAACCTTGCGAGCTAATTCCTTAATTAATCTCTCTAAACCACGAACACCAGCCTCATGAGTATAGTAGCGAATTAACTCGTATAAAGCCTCATCCTCAATCCCAAACTCATTATCCTTTAAGGCATTTAAACGCATCTGCTTAGGTAATAGATGTTGCTTGGCGATATTAAACTTTTCCTCCTCTGTATAAGAGGAAAGGTCAATGATCTCCATACGGTCAAGCAAAGGCTGTGAAATATTATAGGAATTTGCGGTAGTAACGAATAAAACCTTTGATAAATCAAAACCTAACTCAACATAGTTATCCTCAAAGCAATGATTTTGCTCTGGATCTAAAACTTCTAATAAAGCATTAGCTGGATCACCATGATATGACGGTGCAGTCTTATCAATTTCATCTAATAAAAAGAGAGGGTTATTCACCTTTGCATTGATGATGTTCTGCATAATGCGGCCTGGTAATGAGCCTAAATAAGTACGACGATGTCCACGAATTTCTGCTTCATCATGAAGGCCACCTAAGGCTAAACGAACATATTTACGCCCTGTAGCTCTAGCAATAGACTGTGCTAATGAGGTTTTACCAATACCAGGAGGGCCCATAAAGCATAAAATAGAACCATTA
Organism: uncultured Succinatimonas sp.; assembly: GCA_900548485.1. Taxonomy (GTDB): domain Bacteria; phylum Pseudomonadota; class Gammaproteobacteria; order Enterobacterales; family Succinivibrionaceae; genus Succinivibrio. The sequence goes on along the minus strand of URKL01000161.1, from coordinate 2,762 downwards.
GTCTTATCGGATTTAGCCTGTACCGCTAAGTACTCTAAAATACAATCTTTAACCTTTTTGAGACCATAATGATCTTTATCTAAGATCTCTGAAGCCTTTTTAAGATCGTAATTTAATTTTGAAGATACGCCCCAAGGAATATTTAGCAAGGTTTCAATATAATTCCGCTCAAAGCTATATTCAGATGAATTAATACTCATAACATTCATCTTACTGATTTCACGACGCAATCTATCCTTAACCATTTGCGGGCATTCAAGATCTTCCATGCGCTTTTTGAACATATCAACATCAGAAACATCACTCTCTGGATTTAATTCTTTCTTGATAGCTCGTAATTGCTCATTTAAGAAATATTCTTTTTGAGAACGCTCTAAAGAGGCTTTGGCTTTTTCTAAAATATTACGTTCTAACTCTTGACGATAAGAAAAACCGTTTAAAATTCCTAAAATGATCTTTGCTCTTTCTACAGGATCAATAGTTCCAATAAGCATGACGCGAACATCATTGCGAATTGACAATACTTGAGCTAAATCATCAGTGATATCACTTAAACATTGTTCTCTTTGAATAAGATTTATCAGATCTTGCGGTATATCTTTAGCAATTAAAGACTCTTTGTTCTCATCTTTATTAGATAGCGCATATTGGAAAGAGCTCTTAATAATATCTACATACTCACTCTCAACAACCCTATCAATAACAGGTTTTTTTAAGATCTCTACCTTGGCAAAACGAGATTTATCCTCGTTTTCAGTAATTTCTAAAAGCTTAAAGCGCGAGACACCTGCAATATGACAAGTATAAGTAAACTCATCGTCTTTTTCTAAGTCTAAAACCTCACATAAAACACCTATAGGATAAATATCATTGATTTGTGGCTTTTCATCCTGGATGTCATATTGGAAGCAGACAGCTAAAGGCTTATGCTCAATTTCTAAACTTCTTTTTAAAGAGGCAATAGAGCTCTCGCGAGAAACAGTAAGCTCCATCTTGGTCTTAGGCGTAATCGCCAAGCCCCTTAAACTAAATAAAGGCAAGACTCTTATATCTTTTTTAAAATCTACAACTTGCGCCTGAGTATTCTTTGTCATAATTATCTCTAAAAGTTAAACCTTGAAAATATATGCTGTCATCTTGAAAAAATTTCAAGGCTTAGAACAAAAAAGGCCCTAATGCTTTAGCAACAGGACCTTTTTTTACCGAATAAATTTTTCTATGAGCCTGAGGCTATATCTGTAATATCTTTTTTGATAGCCGGCATTTCTTGAAGATTATCTTCTATAACTAAGGTCTTTTTAATAACTAATGGCTCTTGATGCTTTTCGACCGTATCTTGATCGACTACTACACGCTCAACGTCCTTCACAGAAGGAATATCAAACATGGTATTTAATAATAAGCCCTCAACTACAGAACGCAAACCACGGGCACCTGTATGACGCTTGATAGCCTTATCTGCAATTGCATTTAAAGCCTCTTGGGTAAATTCAAGTTTTACACCTTCAAACTTAAACATAGCCTCAAATTGACGCAAAATTGCATTCTTAGGCTCACGCAAGACACGAATTAAATCCTCACGGCTTAATTCGCCTAAAGCTGTAATTACTGGCAGACGGCCTACGAACTCAGGAATAATGCCAAATTTAACCAGATCGTCAGGCTCTACATGGGCATATTTATCGGTCAAGCTCATAGCATCTTTTTGACCATAAACCTCAGCACCAAAACCAATACCAGCTTTTTTAGACATTCTCTTTTCGACGACTTTATCTAAACCATCAAAAGCGCCACCACAGATAAATAAGATCTGCGAAGTATCAACCTCGATCATCTTATCTTGTGGATGCTTACGACCACCATTAGGTGGTACGGAGGCAACAGTACCTTCAATTAATTTTAATAAAGCCTGTTGTACACCCTCACCTGAAACATCACGAGTTATGGAAGGGTTTTCGCTCTTACGGGCAATCTTATCGATCTCATCGATATAAATAATGCCTCTTTGAGCTTTTTGTACGTCAAAATCGCAATTTTGTAACAATCTGACAATAACGTTCTCGACATCTTCACCAACGTAACCGGCCTCAGTTAAGGTAGTAGCATCAGAGATAGCAAAAGGAACGTTTAAAAAACGAGCTAAAGTTTGTACTAATAAAGTTTTACCAGAGCCAGTCGGGCCTACTAGTAAGATATTAGATTTACCTAACTCAACATCAGTATCAACATTTGAATGCCTCAAACGCTGATAATGATTATATACAGCTACAGACAATACTTTTTTAGCATCATCTTGGCCTATAACATAATCATCTAAGTATGCTGCAATCTCATGCGGAGTTGGAATATTCTCTAAGTCAATATCAGCACTCTTAGTCTCATCAGTCTTGATTTGACCTTTCTTTTGCAACATTGAATAACATTTGGTGATGCAATCTGAGCAAATGCAATAACCGTCGCGGGCCTTGATTAGGGTACGCTCAGAGGAGGCGGTTTGTCCACAAAACAAACATCTCATCTTATTATTATCAGACATTTATGCTTTATTCCTGTACTACTTTGGCAATATCAGCGCGGCTGGTGATGACTTTATCAATAAGTCCATACTCGCAAGCCTCTTGTGCTGACATAAAGTTATCTCTGTCAGTATCGCGCTCGATAATCTCTAAAGGCTGACCGGTATGTTTTGCTAAGAGCTCATTTAAGGTCTGCTTGATGCGCTGTGTTTCTTGGGCGTGGATCAGAATATCACTAGCCTGACC
>URKL01000160.1 GCA_900548485.1 uncultured Succinatimonas sp. | reverse complement strand
CACTTTAGCGTAGGGTTGCTTCATCACGAAGTAAAGGGGCTGCCGGGATTCTGTTCCCTTGAGTATGATAAAGATAGTTTTGAAAAAAATGTAAAAGAAGAATATTCTGCTATCAGCAAGCTTTTATCAGAATTCAATCTAAAACTAGTTCCTGGCTTTATTCCTTGTAATTTGGGTTTTAACGATATTATCTACGTAACCATAAAACCTAATATGCAACATGATGAGGATTATGCCTACGTAACCGATCTTATTGCTAAAAAAAGAGCTCCTCTGCCTAAAGATATGGCTCATATCTCTCGCATGAATTTAAAGCTTACTAATTACAATATTATGCTAAGAGTTTTTGAATCTCTAGGAGTAATTGGTAAAGAACATTTGTGTACGCAACAGCGTATGACACTAAATGCCATTATTAGCAATCTTGAGCTTCCTCATGAAGGTGCTGAATTTTTACGTTCCTGCTATACATATGCAGGTGAACAATGCAATTATCTTTGTGATTTTAAAGATTCAGAATATAGCTTTAAACCACTTAAAAGTGAGCAGCAGCAAACTGTTATTAAATATCTAGCTTTAATTGCTGCCCAAGCTACATATAAACCGATTTTCTTAAAGGAATATCCTTATATTGAGCGTTTAAATACTGAGTTTTTAGCTTTAGAGCAAGAGCACAATCTTGGTATTCATAAATATCCAGCATTTAATACCTTGCCTAAAAACGATGTATTTATGCAATCTGAGGAAATTAAAGCTCAATCAGCTAATGGTTTAAAAAATAAATTATCGAGTATTTATATCAATCTAAAGCGTTTAAATAGCGATAAATCGGCTGATTTTAATCTCGATACTAAACGCTTAGAGTTCAAAGAGAACTTACAAAAAAATTTAAATCTGCCTGAATGGTTATATAAAGTTTTATGTAATCATGTAGATGAAGCTTCTGCAAGTTTCTTTAAAACTATTCCAAATTTTAATCAAATTTTCTTTCAAGAAGTACGTAACTTAGTCACCCCTTGTAGAGAAGCTGGTTTTTTATATTGGACAGAAAATCCCCAATATATAATTCCCTATCCTTGGTTAGTTGAAGGAGAGATTTCCTCTCAAAGACTCAGTGAGGATAAAGACCTTGAAGATTTATGTGAATTTTTACAAAAACCTTCCCTTGAAGACATAAATCAAGAATTACGCCTTGTACATAGCATGTTTTTTGGTTTGATTATCCAAAATTCAGTTGAGGGTATTGTAGCTAAAAGATCTGAGTTAATGCTTAAGATGCTTGATGCGGAGATAAATAAATATCAATATCCATTATTGTTTATAAAAACCTTCTATTACGTGCTCTTTGGCATCAATCTTAAAAATCCATCTTTACCTAAAGATGCGGTATGTTTAGGATTATGTTGTTTCCCAAGCCTATTAAATCTTTTAATCTATAAGATCTATGATTTTTATAATGAAGATTTAAGTCACTGCCATGATAGATTATTACCCTATATAAAGCTTTATGCTATAAGATCGGTTTTAGCTAATTTTCATTTTCAATCAGCATGGTTACAAAGACCTTTAGCTTTAAACCTAATCTTAAAATTGAGCTTCAATTTAGCCGAACGTTTTGGTAAAGATCCTGCAGAATTTATTGAATGTTCTCCTAATTTTGCAGAGAAGACGTTAGCTGATCTGGCGCAATCTAATCAATATACTCGTCCTTATAAAACTTTATTTGAACAAGTATTTGCTAAAAATATTTTAAACCCTCTTATAAGTTCAGCTGAATTTAAACTGCATGCCCCCTATTTCTTCTCTTGCAATCAAAATTTTGCCAAAAAGTTCTATGAATTATTAGAACCTTTTAGTGTGCATTTTGATTATTTACTTTCAATTAAACCTGAGGACAATCACCTTTTAGTAAATCTGATGCTCAATCAAATTTCAGATCTATCTAAAGAAACGCTTAAAGCTAAACTTTTAAATGTTAATTTCTCCTCAGACGAAGATTTATGCAGATTATTATCCTTAAAATGGTCTCCTGAATTATGTCGAAGCCTCAAGCATGAGTTATTAAAGCTAGGTCTTATAAGTTTGCCTAGCGATGAATTGTTACCTGAAAAGGTAGGAAGACACTTTTTACATCATAAATTTGTAGCTATAAAACCTGCTTTTGGAAATTTAACAGCTAAATTTATCGAAAAACTCAAATCAGCCCAATTTACCTATCTGTTATTTTATTATGCTATAGGAAAGGTTACTTTTATTTCTGAATTAACTAATTTCTTTTCTAAAGATGAAAATGAAAAAGCTTTTATTCAGGAGTTTTTATCACAACTATCGATAAACATAACTAAAAGTAAACCTTTTTTACCTGAGCAACTAAAAGATGTTTATGTCGCAGATAGATCTTTAGATTATTACAAAAATGTAAGAGAATGCGTTCGTTTTATTGGACGTAAGGTTGTCTTTAAATACAATTTCAATCCCTTACTATTAAACAAAATCAAAGATCTTTATGCACTTTTGCACTTACAAGAGCGTGATTTAATTGCAAAGCAAAAGGTAGTGCCTTCTTTTAATAAAAATGAGCCTATTTTCTCTAATTTAGATACTAATTTGATTAAGTCTAAACTTCAAGAAAGTGCTCAGCTTCAAGATGTTATAGCTAAAATCAAAGATGAAAATTCTGAAGATAGTCAAACTATAGTTGCTATAAAAGATTCTTTAGAAAATAAAGACGAAGTTAAAAGCTCAACAGCTTCTGCGCTTTCAAAAACTCAAGAGCTCCCACAAGAAGATAAAGCGCAAACTAAAATTCCCTTGCCATCTGATGCTGTGTATAAATTACTACATGCAATCTATACAGAAAATGTCGAAATTATGGATTTAAATGAATTCCAAGGCTTATGTTTAAGCTTGAAATTCATGTCTATGGGAGTCGCTGTTGAAGAAGTTAACGATTGGAGTTATGAAAATTTTGATGAACCTCTATTTGATTTAGCTCCAGAGGAAAATCAAATTTACATAACAGTCTCTTTACTGTCCGACATTTTTAATTAAGTTTTCAGGTTCTTTTGCAGAAATCTTAGACTTAAGCTTACCCTTATCAGTAATCGTGATAAGGGTATCTCCTATTTTGAGATTATCAAAGCTAATATTAGCGCCATTTTCATCTACGGTTAACGTATAACCTTTCTCTAACAAAGATAAAGGATTTAAAGCTTGTAATTTAGCAATTTTCTCAGAGAGCATACTTTGATATTCATGAAGCTTAGACTCAACTCCTAAAGCAGATAATCTATCTACTAATGAAGCAAGTTTATTTTGCGAGACATGAAGTTTATTCGAGAGATTTATAAATAAATCCATTTCTATTTTTAAAACATCATGTTTTTGAGCAATTAATATTCCCTTGAGATCTATTTTATTAAGCCTCTCATTAAAAGCCCCTAAAGAATTTTCATAAGCTTGTAGTTTTACATTTATGGCATTATTTAGATTGGATTCTTTATTAGCAATATAATTACGCTTTTTTTCTAAACTAAGCTCTGGAGCGTTTTTAATTAATTTCTCATTTAAAACCGCAACTATGTCTTTGTGTTGATTAATTTTTAATAAAATAAATTTATCTAAAAGTAATATAGCTGCATTTAATTTATTTTCATAAATTTTTATGGTGTTTAGAGGACCTGCATTTTGAAAGCGAAAATCAAGATTCTTGAAATTTACATTAGCATTTTGTAATAAACGCTCTATCAAGCTTTCAATACGCTGTCTATAGCTATTAACACCTTGGTAAATCTCTTCTTTAGTAATTGCTGAAACTAAATTTGCTGCAACAGACGGAGTACTAGCTCGAACATCGGCGGCAAAATCAGTTAAAGCTATATCAGGCTCATGACCTACGGCGGAGATAATTGGAATTTTTGAATCCGCCACAGCTCTTACTACAGCTTCATCACTAAAAGCTAAAAGATCTTCAAAAGATCCTCCTCCTCGACCTATGATAAGAACATCACAGCGATTTTCATAATTAGCCTGATTTAAAGCCCTGATAAGACTAGCTGATGCATCAGGTCCCTGAACTCTGGCATCATAAACTAAGATCTCTATACCATCATTACGAGACTTTAAAGTCATCTGAATATCATGTATAGCTTTACCGTCTTTAGAGGTAATAACACCAACTGTATTTACAAAATTAGGGATCTTGCGCTTAGGATGAGAAAAGACACCCTCTATAGTTAGTTTTTGTTGCAAGAGCTTAAGCTGTTGCATTAAATAACCTAAGCCCTGTTTATAAAGAGCATGGGCTTGTAAGCTAAATCTACCTGAGCGAGCATAAATGGTACTTTTACCACAAACAACAACCTTATCTCCGACAACAGGTTCAAAATCCAAATTTTTTAAGACATTAGCCCACAAAATACAATTAACTACTGAAAAGTCATCTCGGATCTGAAAATATAAATGCTTTGATTTTTTTAGTTCACTAATTTCACCTTGTACATAAGCTATGCCACATTTATCTAAAACATCGGCTGTAATATCTAAATAAGTAGTTACAGTCATGGGGATAATACCCTCAGGTATTGGAGATTTATAGCTGTTAATGTCCATGGCGAACCTTTATTAAGACTGTTTTTCAAAATATATTTATTAAAGATCATGTGTCAAAAGACAATTTAAGTCCAGTTTTGACTTCCTCCCCTTGCTAAAGCAAGGGGATTCCTACTGCTTAGATTACTACCT
>URKL01000159.1 GCA_900548485.1 uncultured Succinatimonas sp. | reverse complement strand
AGTACCTGGTATCTGCTACCATAACGTTGTAGATAGCTCGAGCTTGTGTTTGCAATTCTTCAAAAGATTTGCCTGTTTTATGTTGCTCTTCAGAAATAGCTTTAAGCACCGCAGGGCGCGTTACTAATTCATCAATTACCATTTGTCGATTAGGTAGAGGTTTGCCGATAATAGAGCGTGCTTTTTTAAGGAAAGATAGCTTTATCACTCGATGCATTAAATGTTTTTTATTACGTTCTTTTACGCGTTTTTTAAAAGTTAAAGCATCAATAGGATCATCGATAATTGTACAGTTATCGCGGCCGGCAAAAGTTAGCATTAAAAATTTGCGTAATGATGGAGTTGCAGAGTTAACACCTCTTAAAGCTTTACCTTCATAACCTGGATTTCGAGACCATAAGACGGTAATAGGTAAAATCTGCACCTCTTGTCCTGGTTGTAAAGAAAGATCAAACCAAGAATTTAAAATAGGGGTGATATGACAGTTATGAGCGCCTTTGCTTGAAAAAAATCCTGGCCTACGTAAATAGCATAAACGTTTATAACTTTTGCCATTTACTACCAAAGGCTCAAATGGTGATGGAAGACCTAACTTTTGAGTTAAGCGCTCAATACACATTAAATTGCCGATAGAAGAGGAAACGGTTATATAACATATAGGCCGGTTATGATCGATTTTAATATGTTTAAGTGGCTCATAAGGAATGGGCACACATGTTGTAGTAAGCCTAAATGGCCAGTAAAAAATTGCCCGGAGAATTTTATTCAAAAGCATTTTTTTTCCTTTATTGTGTACTATTTATTTTAATTATAGGTGTTAACAAAGATTGGCGATAATTCTTTGAGTTGTTTTTGCAATTTAGGTGCGATAAATCGTGATTAGCCTTAGTCTACTTGTAAAGAATTGGTATCATATAAGTCTCTTATATAACTTTGAAAAGAAAAAATGGCAGAGCATACAGATAATATTCAACGCGAATTTTCTAAAAAATATCGCTCTTTGGTAATGCTTGCTGGTTTAGCATCAGTGGCAACAGCTGTAGTTTTAATTACTGTTAAAGCTATAATTTGGTTTTATAGTGGTTCTACAAGTATTTTTGCGTCATTGACTGACTCTATGTTTGATGCTTTGGCATCTTTTATAAATTTATTGGCATTGCGTTATTCCTTGACTCCTCCTGATAATGATCATCGTTTTGGTCATTATAAATCTCAGTCTTTAGCATCATTAGCTCAAGCTGCTTTTATAGGAGGATCGGCCGTATTGCTTATTTTGCATGGTATTAATCGTTTTAAGTATCCTCAGGTTGTAGAGCATGTGGATTTGGCCATTTATGTAAGTATTATTGCTATGGTTTTTACTTTAGCTTTGGTATTGTTTCAATCTTTTGTTTTCAGACGTACTCAAAGTGAGGCTATTGGTGCAGATAGATTCCATTATTTATCTGATATTGGTCTTAATTTAGGCGTGTTAATTGCTTTGGTATTGAGTCAACAAGGATATTTATGGGCTGATGGTTTATTTGCAGCGATTATTGGTTTGTTTATTTTAAAGGGTGCTTGGAGCATTGGTAGTCATGCTATAGATACTCTTTTAGATAAATCTTTAAGTGCTACTGAGATGTTGAAAATTTCTCAGACTATAAATTCAGTACCAGGAATAATTTCAGTTCATGATTTGAAAACACATCGAGCAGGACCTAAAGTATTTATACAATGCCATGTAGTGTTAAAGGGGTGCATGAAGGTCTGTCAAGCTCATCGAATTGTCAATGAGGTTGAATATAAATTAGAGAAGCTTTTTTCAGAAACCGAGATTACTATTCATATGGAGCCAGATATTCCTGAAACTTATGAAACTGTGGTTTTTAAAAGTTAGTACAGTAATATAGATAAATACCACTGAGGTTAATATGGAAGCACCAAACATAAGAGTGCAAAAATTTTTTGCTGATTTAAAAAGCGAAGCTGAGCTTATCTATAAAAGAGAACCAATGTTACGTTCTTTTTTAGATCAAGCAATTTTACATAGTTCAGGTTTAGGTCACAGTTTAGGAAGAATGATTTCTCAATCTCTGTGTTGTGCAGAAGTTGGCAGATCAGAATTATTCCAAGTATGTGCTCAGGCTTATGTAGCTTGTCCAGATCTTTTAGATTGTGCTGTTTGTGATATTACAGCAGTAAAAAATCGAGATCCAGCTTCATCTTCTTTATGTGAAATTTATTTGTTTTTAAAAGGTCCTAAAGTTCTAGAGTCTTGGCGTATAGCTAATTGGTTATATAAACAAGGAAGACGAGAATTAGCAGGCTTTATTCAAAGCAGAATTTCTAATCAATTTACAGTTGATATTCATCCTGCAGCTACGATTGGTCGAGGTATTATGTTAGATCATGCCTCGGGTATTGTTATAGGTGAAACAGCTGTTATAGCAGATACAGTGTCTTTATTACATGATGTAACTCTAGGTGGTACTGGTAAGGTTCAAGGAGATCGCCATCCAAAGGTTGGTAAAGGTGTGATGATTGGTGCTGGTGCGAAAGTTTTAGGAAATATTCATATTGGCGAGGGCGCGATTGTTGGTGCAGGTTCGGTAGTTTTAAGAGATGTTCCAGCACATACGACTGTTGTAGGCGTTCCTGCGCGTGTTGTTGGACATCCAACACAACAGATGCCTTCTTTAGTAATGGATCAAACTTTAAGCGAAATAACTACCCCTATAGAACCTTTATGTCCAATCTTAGAAGTCAAACAGGTTTAAGGAATTTTTATGCGTATTCGTGATTTGCTCAATCCACAGGCAATTTGTCTTAATGCTAATCCTAAAACTAAAGAAGAAGCTATAAATATACTTGTGGACATGCTATCGCGTACGGACTGTATTTGTGATGCTAAACGTTTTAAAAGTGCCGTATTTGAGCGAGAGAGTAAGGGATCTACTGGTCTTGGAGAAGGTGTCGCAATACCGCATGCCAAAAGCGCCGGAGTTGCCAAACCTGGTTTAGCTGCCATGATTTCTAAAGAGGGAGTCGATTTTGATAGTTTAGATGGAAAAAAAGCTTTTTTATTTTTCTTAATTGCCTCACCGCATCAGGCATCCGATGCTCATATTGATGTTTTAGCCCGTTTGTCTAGTTTGCTTATTGATGAAAATTTTAGAAAGTCTTTAATGGAAGCTAAAACTAAAGAAGAAGTTTTAGAACTTATTGATAATGCTGAAGTTATAGAAATTGCGCATAAAGAGGAAGAGCAAACTAAGGTCTTAGAAGATACACAAAAGCAAAATTTTCCTCAGTATGATTTAGTTGCAGTTACGGCGTGTCCGGCTGGATTATCCCATACCTATATGGCGGCTGAAGCTTTAGAGCACTGCGCCTTAGAAATGGGGGTTTCAATTAAAGTTGAAGCTGATGGAGCTGCTGGCAATCGTAATCGCCTTCTTCCTGAGGATATAGCTAATGCAAAGGCTGTCATTGTTGCAGCTGATCGTATGGTTGAAATGGATCGCTTTATTGGTAAGCCTTTAGTACGTACAGGGGTTGTCAGTGGAATTAGAAAACCTGATGAACTTATAGCTAAAGCTTTAGATCCTTCATGCCAAGTATATTCTCCAGGATCGATGAATGAGAGCACTTCATTTTCAATGCGCCTATATCGGCATTTGATGAGTGGTTTAACCTATATCATGCCGTTAGCCGCAACAGCAGGTATTTTATCTGCAGTAGCTCGTCAGGATTTATTTGCTTCAACTAATTTAGGCTTATTTTTAGATAGTATTGGCTATAGTATAGGTACTTTATTATTTCCGATTCTAAGTGCTTTTATTGCTTTTTCTATTTCAGGAAGGATGGCCCTAGTTGCCGGTTTTACTGGCGGTGTTATGGCAGACATGGCTGATGCTGGTGTAATTGGAGCTGTATTAAATGGTTTTGTCGGTGGCGGTGTAGGTTATATTTCAGCAGCATTTGGACAGCGTTTTTTAAAAGGTCATGATGCGATGTTTGCCCTTTTAGTCTATCCTCTAGTTGGTGCATTATGTACTACAATTATTGCGCAATTTATCACTAATCTTCCTTCGGCTTTTATAAATTCTCAGCTTGAATACTTTTTATCTTACGCACCTAAATTCTTATTGGTGATCTTAGGCGGTATTTTAGGTGGCATGATGTCAGCTGACATGGGAGGACCTTGTAATAAGATAGCTTATGCTTGTGGCGTTTTATTATTAGCTGATTGTTTACCAGAAAGCGGCCCAGGAAGCAATATTATGGCTGCAGTTATGGCTGGAGGCATGGTTCCTCCTTTAAGTGCAGGTCTTGCTGCAATAGTGGCAAGACGTTTATTTACCCGTCATGAAAAAAATATTGCTTTGGCAACAGTTGTTAAAGGGTTATTTTTTATCACAGAGGGCGTATTGCCTTATTTAATCTTCTCTCCATTTAGAATGCGCATAGCTTGTGTTGTAAGTTCAGCTATTGCTGGAGCTTTATCTATGTGGCATGGTTGTGGTTTATGCGCACCTCATGGAGGAATTTTTATTATTCCTTTAGCTGAAAATCCGCTATATTACGTTATATCTCTATTAGTAGCTACATTTGTTGGTATTTGCTTATTTATAACTCTGAGAATTGGATATAAGCATATTGACTAGTTAGCATTTAAATATTTATGAAAAAAATAAAAGATTTATCAAATTTTAGGCACACAAAACCTCGTACTTCAGTGCGAGGATGTAGTGGGAGGATTAGAAAAATTTCATTTTTCTAATCTATTGTGTTCTGC
>URKL01000158.1 GCA_900548485.1 uncultured Succinatimonas sp. | reverse complement strand
GTATTAAGAGAGGGAGGTTATTGGAGGATGAAGGAAGAAAATTTTAGGCATAAAAAAACCCCGCTTTAAAGCAGGGCTTTTCAATAAGAGTCAATAATTCTTCTTATTGCATGTTCTTAATTAAGGCGGCTAAGGTGCTCTTGTGACGGGCAGCCTTATTCTTGTGGATTAAACCCTTGCCAGCAGAACGATCTAAAATAGACTCAGCCTGGATGAAAGCTAACTTTGCAGCTTCCTTATCACCAGTAGCAACGATTTTAACAACTTTCTTAACTAAAGTGCGCATCTTGGAACGTGCAGCTACATTACGCTGACGTGCCTTCTCGGAAATAACAACGCGCTTCTTTGCAGACTTAATATTAGGCACAGATAGCTCCTGAAAACTAAAAATATTGCCACATTCCATAACCGGTGGCACTTGAGGCCAGTATTTTACCAGGAAATAATCATAATTTAAAGTAAAATTTTCGCTATATTCACAATAAAGTTTAAGATTGGATTTTTTTGTGGCAGTCAGAAGAGGTGATTTTAACGCTATTTATGTTTTTTTGTTCTCAAATGTGACTAAGATTAGGTAAATATGCAACCTAAGCCACAAATAATATATAATAAACCACCATATCTTAGGCTTATAAAGATTTTATTTTTTTTGTTGAGGGATTTTTCTGACCATGCGCCTTATCCGTTGCCTCTCTGACTTTAAAGGCACACCCAAAGGGGTGGCTTTAGCAATAGGCAATTTTGACGGTTTTCATTTAGGACATCAGGCTGTAATTGCTACTATGCAATCTAAAGCCAGGGCTCTTGGACTTAAAAGTGCGGTGATGATCTTTGAACCGCAACCTTTAGAGTTTTTCTCTCGCAATGTTCCTGCACGACTCTATTCTTTACGCGATAAATTGATCGCTTTAGATCGAGCTGGTATCGACATTGTCTTTTGTATGCGCTTTAACAAAGAATTTGCCTCTATGAGCGCATATGATTATGTCAATAATCTCCTTTATAAAAAATTACAAGTTAGAAGTGTCACGGTTGGTACTTTATTTAATTTTGGTAAAGGCGGTAAATCAGATATCAACGATCTTAAAGACTTAGGAGCTCCTTTAGGCCTTGAGGCCTCAGCTATTGCCGGAGTCAATTTAAACGGTGAGAGAATTTCTAGCACCTTAATCCGTCAATATTTGGAGGAAGGTAAGTTAAAACTTGCCGCTACTGCCTTAGGTAGACCCTATTCAATTTCAGGTAAAGTTGTACATGGCAATGAGATCGGCAGAACAATTGGATTTCCGACAGCAAATATCAATATCAATCGTCGTGTAAGCCCACTTTTAGGTGTCTATGCAGTTAAAGTTCGTTTAGATGATGGTTTGACTTATCGTGGTATTGCTAATGTTGGTTATCGACCAACTATAGGAAAACAACAAAAACGAAGTATCCTTGAGGTTAATCTTTTTGATTTTAAAGGTAATCTTTACGGGCGTACTTTATATGTATATTTCTTGCAAAAACTTCGTCAAGAAATAAAATTTTCAGATCTTGGGCAATTAGCAGAACAGCTTGCCTGTGATCGACAGCAGGCATATGCTGTTTTTACACAATCCAAATTTGATACAAGTGATGTTTGTAGGTAAAAAATGGCTGATTATAAAAGTACTTTAAATCTTCCGAATACTGCATTTCCGATGCGTGGTAATTTAGCGCAACGTGAACCGCAAATGTTAGCAGACTGGGAAAAGCGCGATCTTTATAAGAAAATTCGTCAAGAGCGTGCTGGTGCTAACATGTTTGTTTTGCACGATGGTCCTCCTTATGCAAATGGTAATATTCACATCGGCCATTCTATTAACAAAGTCCTTAAGGACATCATTATTAAATCAAAAACTTTATCTGGTTTTGATTCTCCATATATCCCAGGTTGGGACTGCCATGGTCTGCCAATTGAAGTTAAAGTTGAAAGTTTAGTTGGAAAGCCTGGAGCTAAGATCGATGCGGCTTCTTTCCGTAAAGAATGTCGTAAATATGCTCAAAGTCAGGTTGATGCTCAGCGTCGTGATTTTAAACGTTTGGGCGTAATTGGTGATTGGGATCATCCTTACTTAACCATGGACTATCAGACAGAGGCTGATACTTTAAGAGCTTTAGGCAAAGTTATCGCAAATGGCCATTTTGTACGTGGTTTAAAGCCTGTTTATTGGTGCATGGATTGTCAGTCTGCTTTAGCTGAGGCTGAAGTTGAATATGCTGATGTTACCTCAGATTCTATCTATGTGCGTTTCAATGCTGTCGATGAAAAAGCCATTTTAGATATCTTTAATACTAACGATGGTGAGGGCAAGGTTAGTTGTGTTATTTGGACAACCACCCCGTGGACTTTACCTGCTAATCGCGCTATTTGTTTAAATGAACAATTAAAATATTCCTTAGTTCAGGTTCACACTGATAATGGTCCTGAGCGCTTCATTTTAGCCTCTGATTTAATTGAGGCTGTAATGAAGGAATTTGAATATGAAAATTATCAGATTTTAGGAGATGAGGTAAGCGGTAAGGCTTTAGAGCTACAGCGCTTTAAGCATCCTTTCTTAAATATCACTGTTCCGGCAATTTTAGGTGCGCACGTTACTTTAGAGGCTGGTACTGGTTGTGTTCACACCGCAGGTGGTCATGGTCTTGATGACTATAATGTTTCTACTAAGTATGGCATTGAAATTTACAATCCGGTAGGACCTGATGGTTGCTTTAAAGCAGATTGTGAATTTTTTGCAGGATTAAATGTTTTAAAGGCAAATCCAGCTGTTTTAGATGTTTTAAAAGAGCGCAATGCTTTAGTTAAGTATAAAAAGATTGTTCACAGCTATCCGCACTGCTGGCGCCATAAGACACCGGTTATCTTCCGTGCTACTGCTCAGTGGTTTATCTCTATGGAAGCTCGTGGCTTACGTAGTCGCGCTTTAGAAGAAATCAAAGGGGTTCGTTGGATTCCTGAGTGGGGCCAAAACCGTATTGAGGCTATGGTCAAGCAACGTACTGACTGGTGTATTTCTCGTCAGCGTACCTGGGGTATGCCTTGTGCAGTTTTAATCAACAATGAGACTAATGAAATCCACCCGCGTACTCCTGAGCTTATCGAGAAGATTGCTTGTGAGGTAGAGAAGAGTGGTATTCAAGCTTGGTGGGATTTGAAGGTTGAGGATTTAATCGGAGCTGAAGAGGCTGCCCACTATCACAAGGATCCTAATACTCTTGATGTATGGTTTGATTCAGGTTCAACCCATTGCTCTGTAGTTGATAAGCGTCCTGAGTTTAATCATCATAGCACAGATCTTTATTTAGAGGGGTCAGATCAGCATCGTGGCTGGTTTATGTCTTCTTTAATGTTATCTGTTGCTACTAAGGATAAAGCTCCATACCGTCAGGTATTGACCCATGGCTTTACTGTAGATGGTCAGGGCCGTAAGATGTCTAAATCCTTAGGCAATGTTATTGCCCCGCAGGAGATTATCGATAAGTTAGGCGCTGATGTTTTACGCTTATGGATCGCTTCTAATGACTATACTGGCGATATGGCCGTATCTCATGAAATCTTCAAACGTTCCTCTGATGCTTATCGTCGTGTACGTAATACTATCCGTTTCTTATTAGCAAACTTAAACGGTTTTGATCCAAAGACAGATATGGTGCCTTTTAATGATATGGTAGAGCTTGATAAGTGGGCCGTATCCTTAACTGCTAATACTCAAAAAGATATTTTGAAGTATTATGAGGACTATGACTTCCATATGGTAGTTCAAAGCTTAATGCACTTCTGCTCAATTCAATTAGGCTCTTTCTACTTGGATATCATTAAAGATCGTCAATATACTGCTAAAGATACTTCAAGAGCGCGCCGTTCTTGTCAGACTGCTTTATATAAGATCTGTGAAGCTCTTTTACGTTGGATTGCGCCTATCTTATCCTTCACCGCTCAAGAGGCTTGGGAGAGCATGCCAGGCGAGAGAGGTGAGTTTGTCTTTACCTCAAATTGGTATGAAGATTTACAGACTTTAGATGAAAACTCTAAGTTTAACAGCGCTTTCTGGGAGCGTATTTTAGCTTTCCGTAATGAAGCAAACCGCGCTATTGAAACTGCACGTAACAATCAGATTATCGGTGGTTCCTTAGAAGCTGAGCTTTCTATCTATGTTAAGGGCGACTTAGCCTCTGACTTAAAGCAATTAGAGGATGAATTACGTTTCGTACTTATCACTTCAAGAGCTGATCTTAAGGAAGAAGATGCTCCTGAGGGGGCATTTGTTGCTGAAAACTTAGGATGTGCCTTTACTGTTAAGAAGTCTGAATCTCATAAGTGTGAGCGTTGCTGGCATTATGAGGCCGATGTTGACTACGATCCTGAATATCCAGGTTTATGTAAACGCTGCGTAGAAAATATTAAGACTGCCGGTGAAAACCGTCGTTTTGCATAATGGCTAAAGTAAAAACAAATGGCAGGCTGTATTTAATTATTAGCCTGCTATGGATTGTCCTCGATCAATTCACTAAGTATTTAGTGGTTAAGGGAATTGATTATAATTCTGCAGGTATTGAGGTCACTCCATTTTTCAATATTATCCATGTCTACAATACGGGTGCTGCCTTTAGCTTTTTAGCTTCTATGGGAGGCTGGCAGAGGTGGTTCTTTGTAGGCGTGGCTGTTTTTATTAGCTTATTTTTATTAGTCTTATTATTAAAAACACCAGCAAATAAACCTTGGACTTGTCTGGCAATTAGTCTCATTATTGGTGGTGCTATCGGCAATCTAATTGACCGGGTAGTATTAGGACATGTAGTTGATTTTCTTTTGTTTTATATTAGAACAGAGGAAAGTTTTT
>URKL01000157.1 GCA_900548485.1 uncultured Succinatimonas sp. | reverse complement strand
GAGGATAAGGATGCAAAAGCTGAGAGCAAGTTTGAATATGTTCAGGTAAATGATGCTAAGGCTTTATGGACTCGTTCCCCTAAGGATGTTAAGGATGAGGAATACAAAGAGTTCTACAAGCATTTAAGTCACGACTATCAGGAGCCATTAACTTGGGCTCACAATAAAATTGAAGGTGATTTAGAGTATACTTCTTTACTTTATATTCCAAAAACCGCTCCGTGGGACTTATTTACCCGTCAAAATGATCATGGTTTAAAGCTCTATGTTCAAAGAGTCTTTATCATGGATAAGGCTGAGGCTTTCCAACCTAACTACTTACGTTTTGTAAAGGGCTTGGTTGATACTAATTCCTTACCTTTAAATGTTTCTCGTGAATTATTACAAGATAGCGCTGTAACTCGTAAGCTTAAGAAAGCTTTGACTAAGCGTACTTTGAATATGATCGAAAAGCTCAGTAAGAATGGTGAAGAATACCAGTCCTTCTGGTCACAGTTTGGTTCTGTAATTAAGGAAGGTCCGGTTGAGGATTATGACAATCGTGAGGCTATTTTAAAGCTCTTGCGTTATGCTTCAACTAAAAATGATTCTAACGTACAGAATGTAAGCTTAGATGATTACATCTCAAGAATGGTTGAAGGTCAGGATAAGATCTATTACTTAACTGCTGAGAGCTATGAGGCTGCTTTAAATTCTCCTTACTTAGAACAGCTAAAGAAGAAGGGCATTGAGGTTCTCTTAATGTGGGAACGTATAGATGAGTGGCTCATGGGCAATGTCACTGAGTATGCTGGCAAGGAATTTGTCTGCGCTAATGCCGCTGACTTAAAGTTAGGCAAGCTTGCAGATGAAGATGAGAAGAAAAAACAAGAAGAGGCCTCTGAGGAGCATAAAGATTTAATTGCACGCTTCAAAGATGCTTTAGGCGACAAGGTTAAAGATGTAATTGTTTCTACACGTTTAATCGATTCTCCTTCTTGTGTAATCTCTGATGGTAATCGTATGATGACTATGCAGATGCGTCGTATCTTAGAGGCTTCAGGTCAACAGATTCCTGAAGAGAAGTACACCTTAGAGATTAATCCTGAGCATGCTTTATTAAAGAAGGCTGCTTCTGAGGAAGATGTTGAACGCTTTAATTCCTGGGCTCAACTTATCTTTGAGCAAGCCTTATTATCAGATCAAGGTGCGCTAAAAGATCCTAGTTCATTTGTTAAGTGCATGAATAAACTTTTAGCTCAATAATTCTCTAAAAACTTAAAGCCTTTAGTCTATGAACTAAAGGCTTTTTTTTACTTTTGGTGTTTAGAGTAGCTATTTCTAAATATACAGGTTCTGTTTTTGATTATGTTTGAAATTTTTGCCTGTGATATAATCTAAACATAGATTTAACCTGCGGTATGTTGCCGCTTTTATAAGGAAAGAAAATGCGTATTATCCTTTTAGGACCTCCGGGTGCAGGTAAGGGCACTCAGGCTCAGACTTTAACTAAAGAGTTTTCTATCCCGCAGATTTCTACCGGTGATATGTTACGTGCTGCTATTAAGGCTGGTACCGAATTAGGTAAACAGGCTAAGGCTGTTATGGATGCCGGTAAGTTAGTCTCCGATGAGATCATTTTAGGTTTAGTTAAAGAGCGTATTGCTCAGGACGATTGCCAGAATGGATTCTTATTTGATGGCTTTCCAAGAACCATCCCGCAGGCTCAGGCTTTAGTTGATAATGGCATTGTTATTGACGCTGTAGTTGAATTACAGGTTCCTGATGAGAAGATTGTAAACCGTATGTCTGGCCGTCGTGTACATTTAGCTTCTGGTCGTACATACCATATCGTTTACAACCCGCCTAAGGTTGAGGGTAAGGATGATGTAACCGGTGAGGATTTAGTCATTCGTCCTGATGATCAGGAAGAGACAGTAAGAGCACGTCTTAAGGTCTATCACGACCAAACTGAGCCGTTAGTCGCTTTCTATAAGGAATTAGCATCTAAGAATGAGACTCGCTACGTAGCCGTTGATGGTAACCGCGACGTTGCTGTAGTTGCTGATGATATTATTTCCTCTTTAAAGAAATAAAAAGATTTTTATGAAAAAAGCATGGATTTGTAGCATTGTTTTAGCTTTATGTACCAGCGCTTATGCAGAAATTAATGGTGAGATCCCCTGTCCATTTGGCTGGTCAGTTCAACCTAATCCAAGTGCTGATAACTCTTTGAGTTATTTAAATTCTGATGAAAATTTAGCTGTCAATGTTACTACCATTGAGCCTTTATCAGGACAGAAAGTTTCTCCTGCATCATATGCTCGAGTATCTGCGCAACAAATGCTCTGTAATTTGCCAGTCAAATCTAATTTGATTGCAGATGCTTGGAGTTTTACCTGTGAGCAGTATGATATTGAGAGCATAGTATATGGTTCAGGTTCTGAATTAGTTTTGTTGACTATTTCAGGCAGAAATCCAGATACCGAACCTCAACTTGAAGAATTCGTGCGTTTCTTAGCCGATCAGGCAAAAAATAATTAAGAGTTACAGGCCAAGTTCTTTGGCCTGTTTTTTATCTGTCTTTAAAGCCTCATCTTAGAATTTCTCATCTTCTGTTAATATACAGATAGCGATGTTTTATATAGTTCATCTGCAAGATATTTATTTTTCAGCCTAATCCTATGCTTTGAGGGCGTGATTTTATATTTGCTTTTGTAAATTTTGATGTAGTGACTAGCATTAGCAAACCCCATTATCAAAGCAATTTCTGATATTGACATATTGGTGTGTTTGAGTAGATCTTGGCTTCTTTGAGCTCTTGCTGATTGAATAAATCCAAGAATAGTTTGGCCGATTTCCTTTTTGAATAATTTTTCTAAGTAATCACTGCTTATATTCATAAGTTGAGCAATTTCAGAGACATTTAATTTGTTATTTAAATTTCTCAAAATATAGTTATAAGCTTTGACAAAGACTTCTGGGGTATTTATAGAGAAATTAATACCATGGTCTTTGATATTTTTTACTAATGTACAAAATTCGTTAGCCGCAAGATTGGCGATAGTTTCTATCTCTTGCTGATTTTTACTTTCTTCAAGCTGTAGAATATAACCGTCAGATATTGTATATACAGTTTCAGAATCAATACCAGCATCAAGAGCAGCTCTTGAGGATACAGTGACATCGACAATAGCTAAATTCTTTAAATTTCTTATCTGATTTTTGGCAATGATGCCTCTTTTACCTGAGAAAGGGGCATTTATATGTTTATTAAGCCCTTTGAGGTTTCCACTCATAATGCATTTGCGACGAATTACTTCCCAAGATCCATCATTGTGAGGAGTGATGATTTCAATATGTCGCATTAGCACTTTTACTATTTGAGAGTTGATTTTTTGATTTAATTCGTCTTTAACCGTTAATGTTTCTATAACATCATTAATCTTGAGTTTTTCTCCTGTAACTAAAAAATGAATTTGTATCAAAATAGCTACAAGCTGGGAGTTCTCAAAGCGAGAGATTGGTTTAAGCTCGGTATTATGTTTAATCGTATAGGCTCTTACTGCACCTGGAGATAATTCAAAGTCTGTAAAAGGACCAATAACAATGATCTTGTCATCAAACCATTTTACAACGCCAAAGTGGATAGAAAAAATATCGTAATACAAGAAGATATCTTTATTTTTAGATTTTTTTATGATGTCATCTTTTAGAATATTATCCTGCTTTAAAGCAAGATCTTTATCACGCCAACCGCCGATGTTTAACAGAATATTTCCTTTTCTATCAAGCATGACAATTGGTAGGGAGGTAATGTGTTCTAAGTTTTCTAAATAAAACTCAGTTTCATCTCTTTTAAAGAACTCTCTCATTTTACTAAATTCTCTATTTTTGAATTTTAGCTAAAAAATAGAAATCTGTATTCTCCAATCATGTTATTTAGTCGTTAACGATAGTATTTTTATCTTGCATCATACACTATCTTAAGAACATAGAAATACAAACTTGCATTAAAAAGGAGAGAAATATGAAAGTGTTATTGATTGGCGAGTCTTGGAGTATCCATATGATCCACTCCAAAGGCTTTGATAGTTTTACTTCTACTAAATATGAAGAAGGTGCAACCTATCTAATATCACAGCTAAGATCAAGAGATATTGAAGTTGATTATTTTCCAGCTCATCAAATTCAATTAGGTTTTGACTTAGATCTTAATAAGTACGATGTAGTAATTATTAGTGATATCGGTAGTAACACCTTCTTATTGCAGAATAGCACATTCTATAATCTAAAAACTGTGCCCAATGCCTTAATTAAGATTAAAGATTATGTTGCAAATGGTGGTGGTTTTATGATGATAGGTGGTTATCTATCATTTATGGGGATTGAAGGTAAGGGTAACTATAAAAATACAGTTTTAAATGAAGTATTTCCTGTAGAAATGTTAGATGGTGATGATCGTGTTGAAGTTCCTGAAGGCATCAGAGCAACATACGCACAGCCACAACATGAAACAGTGAAAACCTTTGCAGGACATCCTTTATTTTTAGGTTATAACAAGGTAAAAGCGCGTAAAGGCTCTGAAGTTGTTATGACTTTAGGTGAAGATCCTTTATTAGTATTTGGCAAATATAAGCAAGGTTTAACTGCTTGTTTTATGTCAGATTGTTCTCCTCATTGGGGCTGCAATGAGTTCATGAATTGGAAGCATTACACAGACATGTGGGTTAATTCCTTAAAGTACATTGCTAAAAAATAGTAGTTTTGATAGAGGATTTTAAGTATGAATAAAGTTTCTGTACCGTTATTTATGTTAGCAACTGTACTAGCAGGAATGTTGTCTCCAATGCAATCTGCTGTGAATGGTCAGCTAGGTAAATTCTTAGGAGATGGTAATGCTTGT
>URKL01000156.1 GCA_900548485.1 uncultured Succinatimonas sp. | reverse complement strand
GCGAGGTTCGTTTGACGGATTACATAAAATTAAAGCCTTAGCACCATCGATAAAAGCCTTTTCTAACTCTTTTTCATCAAAAGTAAAATCTGGTTCATGCAAAGGTACATATATAGGAGTTACACCACATAAGATCGCATCTGCACCATAGTTTTCATAAAAAGGCGAAAAGATAGCAACTTTATCTCCTGGATTTAAAGTAGCCATTACTGAGGCCATCATTGCCTCAGTTCCTCCACAGGTTATACACAACTCAGTATTTTCATCTACTTTAAGTCCTGAGAAATGCTCAATTTTACGAGCTAAAGCATAACGAGTGTTATAAGCACCCCAGGTGATTGCATATTGATGGGGACCATTAAACGCAACTTTAGATAAACTCTCTAAAACCTCAGATGGAGGATTATTATCAGGGAAGCCTTGAGAGAGATTGATAGCATCATATTGCGCACATACACGCGTCATGCGTCTTATAACAGAATCTGTAAAAACACTGGATTTATCACTTAATTGAATCATCTTTTTTATCCTTATTATTCAGCATAACCATCATGTGGATTTAATAAATTAAACTCATCAAAAGCCTTTTTAATACCCAGCATTAAATTGCGCTCAGATGGCTCAACATTTTCAAGATAAAAAGCTCGCTTGCTTTTACCAATGCCATGCTCTGCTGATAAAAGGCCTCCTAGAGCATAAGCTTTTTTATATATAAGATGCAGACTCTCTTTTAAAACCTCAGGCCACTTATTATCGGGAATTTCATCTTTAATAATGCATAGATGAACATTACCGTCGCCTGCATGGCCAAAGGCTACTATTCTCACCCCAAGATCGTTTGAAACTTTATCAACATAATCAACAAAATTAGCAATCTTATTTAAAGGTACAACTGTATCTACAGGTTCCCACACTCCTGAGGCCTTAACTGCACGAGCTAAAGCACCACGAATAGTCCAAACCTGTTTAGCAACAGCCTCATCATCAAGATCTAAAGAATCAAAAGCTAAACCATGCGCAATAGTTACGTCTTTAAGTTTTTGCAATCTCTCGTAAACGCCTTTCTTATCACCATCTAAGGTGACAATTAAATAAGCTTTAGCTGTTGGTAAAGGAAACTCCTGATTTAAAAACTTTTCGCCTAAAGCTATGACTTTTTTCTCTACAAATTCAATTGCCGTAGGATCTAAATTCTCTGAAAAAATTTGGTTTACAGTTCGAATACCATCAGATAAAGAGTTAAAAGCTAAAATAGTACTTAAGGAAAATTCAGGTTTAGGTAAAAGCTTTAATACAATCTTTGAGATTACCCCTAAAGTACCTTCTGAGCCGGCAACTAATTTATGTAGACTTAAACCTGTAGCATTTTTTCTAGTATTAGCCCCTAAATGTACTTTGCTACCATCAATCTTAATAAGATCTAACTCTTGTACAAAATCACGGGTAACACCGTATTTAACTGCTCTCATACCTCCTGCATTAGTGGCAACATTACCACCAATAGAAGCTTCTTTTTCAGCTGGATCTGGAGCATACATATAGCCTCGCTCTTCAACATAAGCGATTAAATCACAAAGTTTTACACCTGGTTCTACAGTTACGGTAAGGTTTTCATCATCAAGATCTAAAATACGATTTAATCCGCTTACATCTAAAACTATACCGCCCTCAGGAATAGTAGAGCCCACAAGATTAGTACCAGCACCTCTAATAACTACTGAGGCCTTATGTAAATAAGCAAGCTTCAAAGCATTTTGAATATCATCTTCATCTAAAACTTTGATATAAGCATCTGCATAACCAACATGTGAACCAACAAAATCAGTTAAAAACTTCTCTTCAATATCTTTACCAAAGACGATTTGGCCTTTGATTTTTTCTTGTAAAGCTTGTTGTAAAGCAGTCATTTTTTAATCCTTATTCTCTTTAATGAGAAAACTTTTTAGCCAAATAATCACCTAAATGCTGTGCTATTTGCACAAGAATCACTAAAAAGACAATCGTAAAAATCATAATTCCAGTTTCGTAGCGGTAATAACCATACTGAACAGCTAAATTACCGATGCCACCGCCACCGACCATGCCAGCCATTGCTGAAAAACCAATCAAACTTATAAAAGTTACAGTAATGCCTCTTAAAATTGAGGGGGCAGCCTCAACTAACAAAACCTTTCTGATAATCAAAGAGTTTGAAGCTCCACAAGCTAAAGCAGCTTCAATCACCCCAGGATCTATCTCTGCTAATGCAATCTCTACTAATCTTGCTAAAAATACAGTTGCTGTAATCGCCAAAGGAACAGATGCAGCAATTGGGCCTATCTTTGTACCTACTAAAAAAAAGGTTAAAGGTAAGGTAAATACAACTAAAATAATAAAAGGAATAGATCTAACAAAATTAACTATTGCCCCTACGGTTTTATTTACCAACGGCTTATTGTAAAAAGCATTACTTGAGGTTAAATACAAAATAAAACCTAACGCTGTCCCCAAAATTAGACTTATAAAAAAAGAGATAGCCATCATAATGCAAGTCTCATAAATTGCCTTGCTTAACTCGTTTCCTAAAATAGTTAGAGTTGAGGAAATCAGCTCATTCATAATGTGTTAACTCCTTATCAAACTTGTGAACATAAGCCTTCTCTTTGATAACTGCTAAAGCTTTCTCTTTATCTTGAGAATTGCCACCTGTTAAACTAATCAATAATCTACCTAAAGGCTTGTTCTGAATGTATTCAATATTTCCAGCAATAATAGAAATATCTAAATTAAATGTGCGGGAGAGATAAGAAATCAGGCTCTCATAAGCACAATTTTCTTTATAAGTTATTAAATACAAATCCTTCTCATGTTCTAAAACCTCAGTTGGGATCACACCATCTAAGCTATGATTGATTAGATTGCGAGTAGATAAGGCTTTAGGATGAGAGAAGATGTCATAGCTAGTACCAACTTCTACCACCTTTCCTTTTTCCATTACTGCAATCTCATCAAATAGATTTTTGGCCACTTCCATCTGATGGGTAATAAAGAGAACAGTAATCGGATAAGTCTCTTTAATACGCTTTAAAGCTTGTACTACTTCTTTAGTATTATCAGGATCTAAAGCTGAGGTAGCCTCGTCACAAAGTAAAATTTGCGGATGATTTGCTAAAGCTCTGGCAATAGCAACTCTTTGCTTTTGACCGCCTGATAATTGATTTGGAAATAGTTGAGCTTTACTCTCTAAACCCACTAAATCTAATAATTCATAAACCTTTTGATTAATTTTTTCTTTAGGCGTATTTGATGCCTGTAAAGCAAAAGCAATATTTGCAAATATCGAAGCATTTTTAATCAAATTAAAATGTTGAAAAATCATGCCGATATTTAGTCTTAATTGTTGTAAATCTTTATCTTTATAGGAGGTAATATCCTGATTATTAATAAAAACCTTGCCTGAAGTCGGCCTTTGCAACAGATTGACTGTACGCACTAAGGTGGACTTGCCAGCCCCAGAAGGGCCGACAATACCATAAAACCTACCTTTAGCTATCCTCAAAGAAACATCATCAACTGCAGTAAACTCGGATTTATCGCGTTTAAACCGCACACTGACATTTTCAAAAATAATCATGATTTAAAGTCCACCCTTAAAACTTTTCCCACCACTGAGGTCTTGAGAAGGAATCAAAGGCATGATCACTCTCTAACTCTTTAACAAAGCTCTCTGAGTAGACAATATCATGTAAAGTTTTACCTAAAGTGTCACGATCTTGAGCTCTAACTGCAATGATGTTTTTGATGTCCTCTTTAACATTTTCAATACCCAAAGCCTTGCTGTAATCAAGATTAGCTGCATAAGCATAGTTACCAGGAACAAAACCTAAATCGATACTATCAAGACTTCTTGAAATCTGGGCTGCCTCCATAGGTACAAACTGTAAGTTCTTAGGGTTAGCACCAATATCTGCAATGGAAGCCTTTTGCTCACTGTTCTCAATCTTAAGCGTAATTAATCCAACCTCAGAGGCAATACGTAAAGCACGACCTAAATTAACCGCATCTGCAGGGATAGCCACCTGAGCGTTTTGCGGAATTTCTTCCAAACTCTTGTACTTATCTGAAAACAAACCTAAACCTAAGGTTGGAACATTAATAATTGAAGCTAAAGATAAGTTTTGATTTTTAACAATACTGTCAAAATAAGACTGATGCTGCATTAAGTTAAACTGAATATCTCCACTATCTAAAGCTGCATCTGGTTGTACGTAATCAGTAAATTCAACAATCTCGACCTTATATCCTTGAGCTTCAAGTTTAGGACTTATGAATTTCTCAATCACACTTCTATAAGGGCCAGGGCAAACACCAGCTTTTAAAAGCTTAGCTGAATTCTCATTAGAAGAAGCTATAGTTTTTTCATCATTATCACAACCTGCAACAGTGGCCAAAGCTACACAAAAAAGGGATGCAGTTAATAATTTATTAAATTTCATTTTTAAACCTTAAAAAACAAAAGAGAAAATAAAACCTATACAAATCAAATAAATGATTTGATAAACATCAAAAAAAACAGATACAGAGATGCCTATGTTCAGACACTACTTCTGATAAAAAAGGGAATAAATGATTTTGCCTAAACAGGCATTCGCATTAGAGAGGAAATTGAGAATACGCAAGCTGCAATACATGAACAAGTAATTGAATTCATAACAGCCTCCGTAAAAAAATAAATAGAAAAAAAATTGGGTTTAATTCAAAACCATGTCTAATAATTTACAAAAACCCAGACACAAGTCAATAATTTTTTTTACTTTTTTATTATAGTAGCTTGATTTATATATAAATTTACCCAAAACAAAGCAATTTGCATCATTTTAGGGAATATTTTTTATAAAAAAAATTAAAAATTAGCTCATTTAACTTTAAACGCTAAATTTTATGAACCT
>URKL01000155.1 GCA_900548485.1 uncultured Succinatimonas sp. | reverse complement strand
CAGCATACGCCTTTGCGGCATTTGCAGCAGTCTGCTTTGAGCGTTTCGGCGCTATGGAAAAGCAAGGTTATGCTAAAGATTATGCTGTAGTAGTAACAACAGCGGCCTCAATGATGAGCCCGATAGTTCCGCCTAGCATTGCTATGATTTTATATTCATTTTATACCGAAGTCCCTGTAGGTAAACTTTTTATAGGAGGTTTTATCCCTGGGGCGATGTTATGTGCAGCGCTCATTGCCGTTAATTATTTTCTCTATGTAAAGCGTGGCTATAAAATTCCTTCAGATACTTTTTCTTTTACAAATATCTTGAAGATGTTTATAAAATCCTCCGGTGCTTTGACTATGCCTTTGATTATCTTAGTTGGTATTTTAAGTGGCCTAGTAACCCCGACAGAATCAGGAGTCTTAGCTATAGGTTATGGCATTATCTATGGCATGTTTATAACACATACTTTAAAGCTTAAGGATCTAGGTCCGATAATTTTTGAAAGTGCAAAGACTACCTCGGTTGTCATGTTGATTATTGCAGCTGCGGGTATTCTCTCAAATGTCTTAGTAAGATTACATTTTCAATCTCAGGTCTTATATTTGGCAGTAGATGTGCTTCAAAACCCTTATTTAGCCTCAGTATTTTTAATGTCGGTTTTTTTAGTTTTAGGTATGTTCTTAGATCCGACTGTCTTAATTGCGATGTTTGCTACTACTGTATTAACTGTAGGTAAAGCTTTTAATTTTGATCCTATTCATTATGGCGTTTTAATGGTAATCGTTATGCAGATAGGTGCAATTACGCCACCTGTAGGCACCTTTTTATTTATAAGCTGTGGTATCGGTAAATTGCCACTTGAGAGAAGCGTAAAACCTATGTTGCCTTATTTAGCGGTAATTATTAGTTTGACGATGCTTTTATTATTTGTGCCTTCGCTTGTGACTTTTTTACCAAATGCTATAGATTAGGAGTTTAAAGATGCAGATTAAATATGATGGACAAAATTATGCTCCTCAAGGATCATTTGCTCCTATTTGTGCTAAAGGTGAGTTTAAAGTTGGAGTTATAGGCTTAGACCACGGGCATATTTATGGTATGTGTAATGGCCTATTTGAAGCCGGGGCAAGTATTTATAAAGTCTATGATGAAGATATCTATAAGAGGTCTAAGTTTATTGAAAAATACCCTTTATGCCAAGATTGTCAGTGTATTGATGATATTTTAGAAGATCCAAGCATCAACTTAGTTGCCATTGCGGCTATTCCGGTTTTACGCTCAAAGATTGCGCTTTTATGTCTTAAGCATGGAAAGCATGTTTTTATTGATAAACCAGCAATGACTTCCCTTAAGCAGCTTCATACTATATGTCAGGCTGTTAGAGATTCAAATTGTCGTCTTTTTGTATATTTTTCTGAGAGATTGCATGTAGAAGCAGCCGTATGCGCCGAGCAATTGATAAAGGAAGGCAAAATTGGCAAGGTTATAGGGGTTCAAGGCTTTGGCCCTCATCGTCTCAATGCTCAAAAACGTCCAGAGTGGTTTTTTGATGATACTCAGTTTGGTGGTATTCTCACGGATATTGGTTGTCATCAGATTGAACAGATTTTGTATTTTGGTAAAGCGCGGGATGCCCGTATTGTCAGCAGTCGCATTGGCAATTATGCCCATAAAGAGTATCCTCATTTTCAGGATTATGGCGAGGTCATGCTTGAATGTGATAATGGCGTCTCAGGTTTTTTCCGTGTAGATTGGTTTACCCCTAAAGGTTTACATGCTTGGGGCGATGGTCGTACCTTTATCATTGGTGATAAAGGCTATATTGAAATGCGTAAATATATAAATGTCACCTCAAATATTGAGGGCGATCATGTTTTCTATGTTGATGAAGAGGGAGAGCATTATATCAATGCCTCAGGTAAATATGGTTTTCCTTT
This sequence comes from uncultured Succinatimonas sp., assembly GCA_900548485.1. Taxonomy (GTDB): domain Bacteria; phylum Pseudomonadota; class Gammaproteobacteria; order Enterobacterales; family Succinivibrionaceae; genus Succinivibrio. The sequence goes on along the minus strand of URKL01000155.1, from coordinate 3,020 downwards.
TTTTAAGCAGATGATCCGCGATATTTTAGATAATACTAATACGGCTATGGATCAAGAGTATATCTTTAGGGTGATGGCTTTAGCTATAAGTGCGCAATATAACGCAGTAAGGATAGGTGATTTTCATGCTTAAGTTTGCAATTGTTGGAGCAGGTGCCATCGCCTCCGTACAGGCTGAGGATTTATTAGCACTAAATGATCTCTGTGAAATTGTCGCAGTTTATGACAGACATATAGAAAAGGCACAAGCTTTAGTAAAGAGTTTAAAGCTTCAAGCGCAGTGTTTTTCTGATTATGAAATGATGCTTTCAAAGGTAGAGATCGATTCTGTCACTATCTGTTTATCACCAGCGCTACATTGTGAATACACTTGCAAAGCTTTACGTAAACATATTCATGTTATATGTGAAAAACCGATGGCAATGTCTTTAGAGCAGTGCAATTTAATGATTGATACGGCAAAAGATTATGACTGCAAATTAGCTGTAATCTGTCAAAATCGTTATAAAAGCGCGCATATGCGTCTAAAAGAGCTGGTAAATCGTCAAGCTTTAGGTAAGGTAAATCAAGTTACAGTAAATTCTTTATGGTGGCGTGGTAATAGTTATTACGATATCTTCTGGCGTGGAACTTGGGAGAGTGAAGGTGGTGGTTGTCTTTTAAGCCATGGTACACATCATTTGGATCTACTCTTATGGCTCTTTGGCTCCCCTAAATCTATAAGTGCATTTATGTGCAATTTAGATCATAAAAATAGTGAATGTGAGGATTATGTAACCGCAATTTTGCGTTATGCAAACGGCATGGTAGCTAATCTTACGGTCTCTATTGTAAATCACGGAGAGGAGCAGGAGATTGTTGTTCAAGGGCAGAGAGCTAAATTAAGTGTCCCCTTTGCTATAAGTGCTAATTATGCATTAGAAAACGGCTTTCCGGCATCAGATGAAAAGACAAAAGAGGAGCTTACTTGCCTTTATAACAGTTTGCCTGTTTGCGATCTTGAGGGACATAGAGCACAATTGCGGCACTTTATTAAAGCTGTCAATGGTGAGGAGGTTTTAGAGACTACAGGTGAGTGCGGGCGCGATGTTATTGAAGTTATTATGGGCATTTATAAGTCAGCGGTAGAAAAGCGCGAGATAAGCTTGCCTATAAATAAAGATGATGCTTTTTATAGTCATCAATCAAGAGCAAGACTAATGCCTCATTTTCATGAAAAGACTGTAAGTATTCAAAGTTTTAAGACGCAAAAGATTACTCTTGGGCGTGATGTCGGCAAATAGCCCTCACAAGAGGGCTATGCAAGCTTAGCTATAAAAAAGACAAGTAGGGGCTTTTTGGACTTCCTCTAAGAGTCTTTGATAGTAATTTTGAGCTTGAGTTTTATCTTCACCTAAAAGATCTAGATTTTTATAATAAGGCTCATCAATTTTACCTAAAAGTTTAGTAAAGCGATGTAAAAGATAGAAACTTTCTTGTAAATCTTCAAGCTTTAAATCTGAGAAAAAGGCGACTTCATCGCTAAAAGCAGTGGCGACTAAATAAAGAGCTGCTGCTAAGATTTTGGGTTCTCGATTTTTTTTAGTGTGCCAAATATAATGTTTTTCTGTGCCAAAATAATTGCCATCAGGAAGAAAGAAAGCACCATCACCTAAATCAACATCAATAGAGCGTTCTCCTTCACGCATCCATCTTTGAGCGACTAAATTAGGATCGGCATCTGCTTGTACAAGCATTCTCCAGCCAGGGGCTAAAGCTTTATAGGAGAAGTCCTCATAGCTAGGATCTTTGCAGATACCACAGAGAATATAGGCAATATTGAGCGCACTCTGATCGTATTTTTCACCTTTGAGCATGCCATAAAGACCTTGAAGGGTTGGCAGTCTTTCAGGACTAATATAGGCCATATGATCAAAGCTATCATCTGCAGCAAGTGATAAAACTTTTATAGGTATATTGAGACCATGAGATTTTAAAACCTCATGGAGATTATGAAAGTTTAGATCGTAAAACTCGTCAATTTTCTCTTGTTTTTGTGGATTGGTACTTTGAGTTTTAAAGGCAAGGGCATTGTAGTCTAAGATCTTTAAAGCAACTAATTTCTTTAAAGCGGCATTGATGATCTCCTCATCCATCCTTAAATTACGCGCAAGTTGTCTTACATGGGCGCGGGCATTAAAGCGCTGATGCGGCACTTTTGAATGCCAATAGAGCAAAATCGAGAGGATCAGGGCACTTTGATCTGCTAAAGAAGAGTTGATACAGTTTAGTTCAGGATAATAGGGAACCCGACACAGCCCATGAGGTGTTAGCATAGATCTTCCTACATAAAAAAAGCCACATAGCGTGGCTTTTCACAAATAATTTTAGTGTAAGCTCAAATCAGAGCTTATGACCTAATTCATAAGCATCGTCATGAATATCGGTAACGGCACGCCCTGATGGATCTGCCATTGTAGCAAACTTAGCGTCCCAGGCAATAGCTGTAGGAGTTGAACAAGCTACAGACTTACCATAAGGTACAGTTTGTACAGCTGAAGGAAGCTTGAATAGATCTTCAAAGATCTCGCGATATAAATAAGCTTCTTTAGTTACAGGAGTATTGACCGGGAAGCGAATTGCTGCCTCAGCAAATTTGCGATCGGATACCATCTCCTCAGCATAATCACGCAAAGCATCGATCCAAGAATAACCGACACCATCGGAGAATTGTTCCTTTTGACGCCATAAGATTTCATCTGGCAACATGCCGCTGAAGGCCTCTCTTAAGATCTTCTTTTCAATGCACTTGCCTTTACACATCTTAGATTCAGGATCTAGACGCATAGCTACATCTAAGAACTTCTTATCTAAGAATGGTACACGACCTTCAACACCCCAGGCCATTAAGGACTTATTAGCACGTAGGCAATCATAAAGATGTAATTGCTCAAGTTTTCTGACTAATTCCTCGTGCATTTCTTTGGCATCTGGAGCTTTGTGGAAATAGAGATAACCACCGAAGATTTCATCAGAACCTT
>URKL01000154.1 GCA_900548485.1 uncultured Succinatimonas sp. | reverse complement strand
GTGTAGAGAGAGATTAGAACATGAACATGGCAACAGCAACAATGCGGTTGTTGCACCTACTCTTTAAGAACCCTCAATGAATAAATTTTTATTCGAAATTTCAACAAACTACCTATTCAATCTAGGCTACAATATAAATATTTTTTTTATTTATATTGAGTTTTTCATTATTTTCTACAAAGATTTTATATCTTAGTCTTGAACATTTTTTAATAATAAATGTATATCTAAACATCATAAAATAAGCAAAAATGACTGTAATAAATTAATGAGTAATTTGATCTTTATCACATTTATTTAAAGCTAATTACAAAATTTGATATAGATTTTTTTCTTAAAAATTACTACAAAATTCACCTCAATAGCGAACAACCATGTGTAGGTTCAAAACCTCTTTATGACTTTAAAACAAATTTTAATCAAAAATCTGATTAACTACTCTAGCCTTATTCTGAGATCTTTATATAGATCTCCTGTCTAAGATTAGCTTATTTTTAAAGCTAATCAAGATTTTGTGACTTTATTTTTAATAATATTGCATGGTTCTATGCATAGAATTAAAAATATAAAGATATCATATCAGAAAAAAAGCTAAAGTCCTAAAGATACATATATAAAATTTATACTCTACATTTTTTCAATTTATCCTTATATAAGGATAAAAACTAGGCTTTGATACAGATATAAGGAATTATTTTGAACATAGCTTTTACTGTGCTTTAAACTTTCAATTAAAGGTAATTCTTATTTGAGGATATGTATTCAAAACTAGATATATAGGACATACAATCCTCTCTCGTTCAAGCGAGGACTGTAGGCAAGCTCTAAGAAGATCTGACGCTATTATTTAAGATGATCCAGAGTTTTTCACCACCTAACCCTTAGATCTTCTTCAATTATTAGATGATCTTACTTATGCATTAGTTGATCCGTCTTGTGCATGACTTGGTCTAACCCTAAACACAGATTCTGCAAATGTAATGCCTTGCATTTCCTTAATCCACATTACAGGGGATTTTTGTGAAGCTATGATAGTACTCTTACGCTCATACCTGATTTAAGATCTTTTACCTAAGAATCACAGGGGAGCTTGCAAAAAAATGGAACAATGCTAAATTGAGAGACTGGGCTAAGGTCTTAAATCAGCTATCCTGCTTAGATCAAACTGCAAGCAGAATAGCAAAATACATTAAGTAATCTTAGGAGTGGACTTAAAGGATTTACACGGTTTGGCGTTCACTCTCCATTTTTTTATTACCAATAATCCTCTTCAATTTGTCTTTGGTATATTCACAATCTTAAATTTCTTGTACTCTGTGAAAGATTAGCATCTTCTTGATATCTATAAAAGAAACCTTCAAAACTTTCACAATTCTTTATAGAATCTTTTACTCTTCTTTTCTCTGCACATGGTGATTTTCCTTCATTAAGAAGTTTCTTAGCTTCACTTAAACGGTCTCGAGCATCTGACAGATAATAGTCAATTCTTACCATATTTGCCAATAGTTAAAGTCTGTTGTCTACCGTTATATCTATAATTAAATCTAAATGTTTTAGTACATTTAGTAGATACAACTAAATACATTCCATCTCTATCTTGTACTTTGTTTTGTTTATCCTGTGGTTGAAGTGATTTTATTATCAGAAAGCATACCTATCTCCAAAAATACCATCATTTTGATGAAATAATTAGAAACAATAGGCAATAAAAAAGCCCTATTTATTAGGGCTTTAACTGATATTTGAATTATCTAGAAATTGCTATATATGGAACTTTATTATTCCCACTCAATAGTTGCCGGTGGTTTTCCTGAAATGTCATAAACAACACGGGAAATACCATTGATCTCATTGATGATGCGATTTGAGACCTTACCTAAAAGCTCATAAGGTAACGGTGCCCACTTAGCAGTCATAAAATCGATGGTCTGTACGGCTCTTAAGGAGACTACATAATCATAGCTACGGTGATCGCCCATCACACCTACAGCACGTACTGGTAAGAATACGGTGAAGGCTTGGGAAACCTGTTGATACCAACCGCTATTATTGAGCTCTTCCATAAAGATGGCATCAGCTTGACGTAAAAGATCTAAATACTCTTTCTTAATCTCACCTAAAACACGCACACCTAAACCAGGACCTGGGAAAGGATGACGCATTACCATAGCCTCAGGTAAGCCTAAAGCAACACCAATTCTACGAACTTCATCCTTAAAGAGTTCACGTAACGGCTCAACTAACTTGAATTTCAAATCAGGAGGTAAGCCACCTACATTGTGGTGAGACTTGATAACATGAGCTTTACCGGTCTTAGCTGCAGCTGACTCAATAACATCCGGGTAAATAGTACCCTGAGCTAAATATTCAACACCTTCAAGCTTGCGAGCCTCATCAGCAAAAACATCAATAAAGGTCTTACCGATAACTTTACGCTTAGCCTCAGGATCAGATACGCCTTTTAAAGCCTCAAGGAAACGATCTTCTGCATTAGCATAAACAAAGTTTAAATCCATGCCAGCAAACATTGCTTCAACCTGTTTACCTTCGTTTAAACGTAATAAACCGTTATCTACAAAGACACAGGTCAATTGTTTGCCAATTGCACGTTGTAATAATAAAGCAGTTACAGATGAATCAACACCACCTGAAAGACCTAATAAAACCTTCTTATCACCAACCTCAGCACGGATACGAGCTACGGCATCCTCAATAATAGCAGATGGTGACCATAAACCATGAAGGGCACAAACATAAATTACAAAGCGACGTAACATTTCGCCACCTTGCTTTGAGTGAGTTACTTCAGGATGGAATTGCACACCAAAGAACTGTTTCTCTTCATTGTAAACAGCTGCATAAGGACAAGTGTCAGTATGGCCTACAACCTTAAAACCTGGAGCTAAAGCAGTAACTTTATCACCGTGGCTCATCCATACATCTAATAAAGGAGCACCATCATGATCGCTTAAACCATCAAATAATGGGCACTTCTCTGAGATTTCAACGGTAGCGTGGCCATATTCACGCTTATTAGATCCCTCAACCTTGCCGCCTAATTGTACGGACATGGTCTGAAGGCCATAGCAAATACCTAAAACAGGAACACCTGCATCAAAAACCCACTTAGGAGCTCTTGGGGAACCTTGCTCGGTTGTAGACTCAGGACCACCAGATAAAATAATGCCTTGTGGGGCAAAATCCTGCATCAACTTAACGTCGGCATCAAAAGGTAAAATCTCGCAATAAACACCGATTTCACGAACACGACGAGCAATAAGCTGAGTAACCTGGGAGCCAAAATCTAAGATAAGAATCTTTTCAGAATGAATGTTTGCTGAGGACATAAGCTTCTCAAAAAAGGTTAAGGCAAAAAGGAAATATCCTCTCCTATCTGGAGAGGATATAGATATTATAGATTAAGCATGGCTTTGATAGTTAGGAGCTTCCTTGGTGATGGTCACATCATGAACATGTGACTCGTGGAAGCCTGCAGAGGTAATACGTACAAACTGAGCCTTAGTACGTAACTCATCGATAGTAGCGCAACCGGTAAGACCCATAGCAGAACGTAAACCACCCATCTGCTGATGAATGATGCCACGTAAAGAGCCCTTATAAGCAACGCGACCTTCAATGCCTTCCGGAACCAACTTATCGGCAGCATTATCTGACTGGAAGTAACGATCAGCTGAACCATGGGACATAGCAGCTAAAGAGCCCATGCCACGGTAAGACTTAAAGGAACGACCCTGATAAATTTCAATTTCACCAGGAGCCTCTTCGGTACCGGCAAACATAGAGCCTACCATTACACAGTTAGCGCCAGCAGCTAAAGCCTTAGCAATATCGCCAGAATAACGGATACCACCATCAGCAATAACAGTAACGTCTGAACCCTTCATAGCCTCAACAGCATTAGATACAGCAGTCATCTGCGGTACACCACAACCTGTTACGATACGAGTAGTACAAATAGAGCCAGGTCCAATACCTACCTTAACAGCACTGCAACCAGCCTCTGCTAAGGCAATTGCACCTGCAGCAGTAGCAACATTACCACCAATAATTGGTAAATCAGGATAAGCCTGACGTAAAGCCTTAATGCGGTCTAAAACGCCCTGAGAGTGACCATGTGAAGAATCAACTAATAAAACATCAACGCCAGCCTCAACTAAAGCCTTAGCACGTTCCTCATTGCCAGCACCTGCACCAATAGCAGCACCAACACGTAATCTACCTAAAGCATCTTTACAAGCATTAGGCTTATTAGAAGACTTCTGGAAATCCTTGACAGTGATCAATCCTTTTAAGTGGAAGGTATCGTCAACAACTAAAACTTTTTCAATACGGAATTTCTGCATTAAGCCCTGAACCTCTTCATGAGAGGCCTTCTCGCGTACAGTAACTAAACGCTCTTTAGGGGTCATGCACTCACGAACCTTAACATTACCGTTAGAAACAAAACGGATGTCACGGCCAGTGATAATACCTAATAAATTATCCTGTTCATCAATAACCGGGAAACCACCAAAGCCAAACTTAGCGGCCTTAGCGCGAACCTCTGCAATAGGCATATCCGGGTGTACAGAAATCGGATGAGTTACCATGCCGCTTTCATAGCGTTTTACACGAGCAACTTCCTCAGCTTGACGCTCTATGGACATATTCTTATGAATAAAGCCAACGCCACCTTCCTGAGCTAAGGCAATAGCTAGATTAGATTCGGTGACGGTATCCATTGCTGATGAGATCATCGGAATATTCAGCTGGATATTGGAAGTCAGACGAGTACGCAAATCTGCAGTTGCCGGTAATACGGTTGAATGAGCTGGAACAAGTAAAAGGTCATCAAATGTCAATGCTTCTTCCATTATACGCAGCATAAATTCCTCCAAAACTGATTTAAATTTGATCGGGCATTATACCAAAAAAATGAGATCACAATCTTAAAAATAAAATTCTTTTTTTTAGTTGCGATTTAATATCAAATATAAGAGTCTATTTAGACCTCATTTC
>URKL01000153.1 GCA_900548485.1 uncultured Succinatimonas sp. | reverse complement strand
ACTCAATAGGGATGCAATTCTTGTATGCGACAGCCATCGCGACAGTTGTATAGTGTATAAAAAGCATTATCACCGCGACCAAACAATAGCGTGCCATAATTTTGAGCATCAATACCGATAAATTGATGACGAGCTTTTAAATCGTCAAAAGAATCTCCTGAGGCAACGTCCCATTGAGCCATACCTATAGCATAGAGATTCTCGTTAATTTGACTGCGACCTGAAATGCCTATTTTGGCAGTGTTCATAATAGTGCTGTCACTGCTGTTATATGATGAAACTTTATCATACTTAGCGGCATTGGCATTGCGATAACCAACCTCAATATTGCCGAAAATATCTAAAGTAGTGCCATCTTTATCATAGATGGTGGCGGCATTAGTGCTACCTATAGTGGCAAGTAAAGCCACAGCGATTAAGCTTTTTTTCATTTTTTTAATGCATTAGTTGGAAATTTGTTTTTATTATAACAAGAAGTTAGAACTCTTTTGCGTGCATTTACCGTGAAAATGATGGCAAACTAAATCTAAAACCTCTGAAAGATCGTTTGCAACATAGGTTGCATGCCAAAGTTTAGGCTCCCCACAATCGTAAATACCATAACCCCAAGCTGCGGCAATAGAACTCATCTTGCAGTTATCCGCAGCTTTAATGTCATTTTCATGATCACCAATATATATACAATTTTGCGCTTTAATATCTAATTTATTTAAAGCTAATAATAAAGAATCTGGGGCAGGTTTAGCTTTTTTACATTCATCAGAGCCTACAACTAAATCAATAAAAGGTAGGAGCTCTAATTTATCTAAAAGATTTATTGCAAGATGGTGGTATTTGCCAGTTACAACAGCAATTTTAAATCCTGATTTTTTTAGTTTTTTTAATAAAACTAAAGCATAGGGAAAACTTTTAGTTTTAGTACAGATATTATCATTATAGAAGTTTAAAAACTCTTGTCGCATTAGGCTATCACGAGGGTATTGCGAGAGTAAATTATCTCCTATTCGTAAAGAGAGCATAGCCTTTATACCAAGGCTTACACTTTGGCAGATCTCTTCATAACTTACACTTTCCAAATGCCATTTTTCTAGTGTATGGTTACATGCATAACAAAGATCTAAGGCGGTGTCGGCTAAAGTGCCATCTAAATCAAAAAATATTCCAAAATTCATAAGCTAAAAAAATTTTTAGATTTTTGTGATATTTAAAAATCTTAAGCATCACTAATAATGTAGATATAGGCTATAATACACGATGTTTGTCATTACATATTTTATCTTTGTTTTTGATCTAAAAGATTTCTAATATAAGTGGATTTCTGCATGTTCGACATTACTAAAATTCCAAATTATTCTGAAAAAATTGAATTTTTAAAGTCCACAATTAAAAGCATCCCTGATTATCCAAAGCCTGGCATTATGTTTCGTGATATTACCTCATTATGCGAAAATGGTCAGGCCTTTGCTATAACCATAGATCTTCTCTATGCAATTTATAAAGATGCGCAGATAGATAAGGTCGTTGCCGCTGAAGCTAGAGGTTTTGTTTTTGGTGCGGCTTTAGCTTCTAAATTAAAGGCCGGCTTTGTGATGGTGAGAAAGCCTGGCAAATTGCCAAGACATACCATTGAAGAGTCCTATGAGCTTGAGTATGGTGTCAATAAGCTACAGATCCATGAGGATTCTCTCAAGCGCAATGAGCGGGTTTTATTAGTTGACGATCTCTTAGCTACAGGTGGTACTATTGAAGCTATGGCTTGTTTAGTCGAGCGCTTAGGTGCAAAGATTGTTGATATCGCTTTTATCATTGAACTTATGGAATTAGGCGGTGCCAAGCGTATTGAGCAAAAGTGGGGCATTAAACCTTTATCTCTTTTTAAGTTACCTGGACATTAGTTTTTTATGGCAATCACAGAGTATCAAGCACTAGCTAGAAAATATCGTCCACAGACCTTTGATGAGGTGGTTGGACAAAAACATGTAATTGCAGCTTTGCGCAATACTATTGACTCAGAGCGTATTCATCATGCTTATTTATTAACCGGTACCCGTGGTATTGGTAAAACTACTATTGCTCGTATTATTGCCAAATGTCTTGAGTGCAAGGACGGAATTAGTTCGCATCCTCATGATGATGGTAATCTCTGTGATAATTGTAAAGCGATTATTACAGGCTCCTTCCCTGATGTAATTGAAATTGATGCGGCTTCGCAAACTAAGGTTGAAGATACACGTCAATTACTAGAAAACACTCAATATCCACCAATTGCAGGCCGTTATAAGATTTACATTATTGACGAGGTGCATATGCTTTCAACAAGTAGCTTTAACGCCTTGTTGAAAACTTTAGAAGAACCTCCGTCATATGTAAAGTTTATCTTAGCTACTACCGATCCGCATAAGATTCCAGTTACTGTTTTATCTCGCTGTTTACAATTCCAGCTTAAAGCTTTGTCTATTGATGAGATAAAAGAGCAGATTGAAAAAATTTGTGGTCAAGAGGGGATCCCTTGCGAAGAAGAAGCCGCAACTTTCATAGCAAGAGCCGCTAAAGGTAGTATGCGTGATGCTTTATCTTTATGCGATCAAGCTATTGCCTTAGGTTCAGGATCTCTTTTACGGGATCGTGTTATTGAGATGCTCGGTACAGCAGGAGATGGGCTGATAGTTAATCTCTTAGAGATCTTAAGACCTAATTCAGATGCTGATTTAGGGGCATTTTTAGAAAATGTACGTAAAACTTGCCCTAATTATAAAAATTTATTAGATGAAATTGTCTCTTGTTTCCATGACTTAGCTCTCTATCAGTTGGTAAATCAGGGAAAATTAGCAATTTTTTCATTCCCTCTAGAATTATTAGAGAAATACGCATCTGTATTTGCTCCTGAGAGTTTACAACTTTATTATCAGATTTCTTTACAAGCAGTAGAAGAGAATACTGTTGCTTTTGATAGTGCTAGCGTTTTTGAAATGATGGTACTACGCCTTTTGGCTTTTACACCCCAAAAAAAAAAGCTTGGCTAGGTGAGAGTGAGTATTCTTTAGAACTCTTTTGTGAATACAGTGCTTTAAGAGCGCGTTTAGCAATAGAGTTAAAACCAAGCTTGTCTTTTAAAATAGCTTCTAACATTGTTGAGATTGAACCTGAAAGTGTTAGTACTATTGTAAAACCTAGTGTAGAACCACAAGAAAATATATCTAAGGTTAAGGCAATACCTGCAAGTCAATGGCGATCACAGGAAATGTCTGCTTTAGACGTCTTTAGTGATTCTTTAAAAAATGTAACTGCGCAAGATAATAAATCTGTTCATAATGAGCAAAATGCAAAATATGCTTTGCAATTAGAGCAGATTTTAAATCCTAAAACTTTAAGTGTTGCTAGTACTAAAACGCCTTTAAAATTAGAAACTACAGAGGCGTTTAAGCAAATTATGGCCAATAAACCTATTGCCTTAGGCCCTAATATGCTCTCTGAGCTTTATGAGGTTAAAGCTTATATTAAACACGTACATGATGCAGTAACGGCTTTGATTAGATCTAAGCGTGAAAGAGACAGCAGTAATTCATCTGATTTAGACAATTTTATCAAAATTGCTTCAGAGATGATGCGTCAAGATAGCAAACAAGAATCAACGCAACCTGTCTCAAATAATACTTTGTCAGATCTAGAGCTTTCAAATTTAACTTCAGCTATTAGAGCTTCTGTGAATGATGATAGCCCTAAAGAGAATCGTGAAATTACTACTAAGGCTAATTTTAAAGCAGAGTTTAAAGAAGAATCTACCTCACAAAGTACAGATGCTGTAACTTTTGAGCAAGATGATGTAGATTCACTTACGCTTTCGCAATTGCAACAGCGTTTATCTGAAACTAACTTTATTGAAAATACAAATACAGCTAATTCTTTACCAAGATCTTTATCTTTAGATAAAAGTGGTTGCGAGGTTTTATTTGTTGAAAGTGAAGGTTCAGAGCCATTAAAGGCTTATTTTAATGACGGTTTGCCTTCCTTATCTAAGGTTTTATCTCAATGTTTAAGCAAAACAGAAAAATCATATATAAGGCATCAAAATAATAATCCGCAAAAGTTCTCTGAAGATTTACAAAAAGCTTTAAATGATGTTTTATCTAATTGCCAAGCAAATCATATAGAAAATATTACACGAGATATAAAAGAACCTTTAAATACAAATGATTTAAACACTGCACAAGACGAGATCTCTGAAAGCTTTGAAAATGTTCCTGTAGAAATTTATGAAAATGATATTGTCTTTAATAGTGAAGATGAAGACGAAAATGAGATTGTAAAAGGTTCAGATCTTATAAATATTGATTTTTCATCCGATAATATTAACAACAATAAACTTGTTGATGGAAAGCCTACAGCCAAAACTAGCTTTGAGGTAGAACAATATTTAGAAGACAACCTAAGTTTAGATAAGGAATTACAGAGCGACGATCTTTATGATGAGGTTTTAAAGACAGATAAGTGGCTTCAGGATATCTGTGCAGCCAACTTTAATAGTTTAGAGTATGGTTGTTTAATTTACAGCAGACGTGAAATTGATGCTAATAATCCTCATGTGTGGAATTTATATATAAGTTCAGATTGCAGATTTGTAAGTCAGTCTCAAAATTTCTTAAATAAAATAAAAGAGTCTTTTTCTAAATTAAAACATCAAGATATTGAGATAAATATTACTTCTATTGAGGGCGTGCCTGAACAATGTCCAGAGTTTTTAGCGCGTGTAGCCTTAAAAAAGGCAGTTGCTGATGCTCGTGAAGAGTTAATAGAAAATAACGCTATCAGAACTTTTATTGAGCATATGGGGGAAGATTTAAGAACAGTGCAATTATCCTTACATAAGCAATTACCCATGGTAGTAAAGGAAAATCAATAGGCAAGAAGCTTGTATATTTTTGATTTTTTTAAATTCAAAAAATAGCAACGGTATGAAGCCGTTGCTATTTTCTCAAATTTTGTAGAAAAGTGTGCCATACATAGACTTAATTAGCTGGTAAAATTC
>URKL01000152.1 GCA_900548485.1 uncultured Succinatimonas sp. | reverse complement strand
CGATAGTACCCATCTGAGCACCTTCGTACATATCACGCTCACCACCTAAAGTACCGCCAGCAATAACCTGAACCTTTACCTTACCATCAGTTAAACGAGCACACTCATCAGCAAACTTCTGTCCGCCCATAGCATAGCTTGAGTTAGCCGGATCAACGAAACCCATCTTCAAGTTGAGTTCTTCAGCGGCAGCAGAGCCTACGGACATAGCTAAGGCAGCAGCTAAAGCGGTAGCTTTAAATAGTTTCTTAAAATTCATAACCGTCTCCAAAATGTTTGTAATTAAAATTTTTTATTACAGGAGTCTTATGCTCAAACGTCTTGAGTAAAAACTTACATTCTTAAGAATAAATGAAAAGTTCAAATCTTCAACTTTACATTTTAATATTTGTATAGCCGATCAAGTTTTTAAATAATATTCATCAGATCTTTATCACAAATATTGACATCAATTATATTGCATAACACCTTATTTTAAACAAATCTTAATTGCTTATATAAGCGATTTATACACATTATTTCAAATTATTTACTGCCTTTATTAAGCTTTAAATGTATAAACGACTTAATGCTTGTATAAAAGATTTTAAAACTTATCAGATCACTAGACTACAAAAATTCGTAAAAAAACAACCTATATAGAAATATTTTTTATACTTAATCGCATATTAAACAAATCAGCACATTTTGCGACACACTATATAAAACGTTTGCTTAAATGTTAGCAAAAATTAAAAATTTTAAGGAATTTTTTTATAAATTTATATAACTTTAGACTAATTTAATTTTATTCAATTAAATTGTTTGCTTTATTATAAAAAAATTTAATATTACTTTTTATGCAATCTAAAAGCTTACAAATAATTATTTTCTTGTATACAAGATTAGGAATTTCTCAAAAGACGGAGTTGCATTTATATAATCAAATAAAGAATATTATATGTTTGTATAATTAAAATCTATATATTTTACGCAAATAAAAACAACTTTTTTTTTGAATTTACGAGGCTTTTTCTATAAAAATTGCTAATAATTGCGATTAAAAATCAAAAGATATTTATCAAAAACTAATTTATACTTTTTATCTGATCGCTATTAAGATAGGTTGTAACTATTGGCTATAGAGTACAATTTAGTCAGATGTATCTTAGCTTTCATTATATTGTAAAATAATGAAAACAAACTCCCTTCTATAGAAGATGCCACCATTGTTTCCACAAGAACTGCACTCTGGTTAAAAAGAACCTCTATGTCTTGCACTCTCTGCACAGAAGTAAATTCACGAACGAGCCTCGATATTTTTTCTTTGGTCTTTATTTACAAACTTTAAAAATAACAAGCCCCAGAAAGTTTATTAAACCCTCTGGGGACACCATCATTTTGATAGATTAAGATTACTGATTTTCTTGATTATCTTTTTTTTCTGATACAGCTTGAGCTTTTAAAGCTTGTTGCTTGTGATACTCTTCAATTTGTTTTTTAGTTTTACTTACAGTAACTAAATATACACCACAGAAAATACAAGCTACTGCCAAAACCTTAGGTAAAGTGACAGTATCTAAACCCCAAAGAATAGCTAAGATACAGGCAACTGTAGGCTGAACATAGTTATACATGCCAGCAACAGTAGGTCTTAACTGACGCATACCGATTACTACCAATAAATAGCAAGCAAAGGTTCCTAAAAGCGCAATATAGGCGATAATCGAGATATCCTTAAAGCTTAACTGCTCCCATGCTGTGTTTAAAATTGAAGGGGCAGTACAAGGAAGCATGATTAAGAAGGAATAAGTAAACATCCACTTCATAATCGTTACTAAAGAATAACGATTGATAAAGTTTTTATATAAAACCATGTACAGAGCATAACTTACCTGAGCCAAGATAGCTAAACAATCACCTAAGATACTTAAAGGGCTATGTTGCGTGCTCATACCATCAGATGAACCCACAATTAAAACTAAAGCGCCAATAGCGCCTAGCGTCAAACCCAAAATTTTCTTTGAGGTAATTGGCTCTTTTAAAATAAAGGCCGCTAAAATCATAGTCCACATTGGCATTGAAGTGGTCATGATAGAAGCATTAGCAGGAGAAGTTAAAGATACAGCAAAAAGAAAACTACCTTGATTAAATACAATACCTAAGAGAGCTGCAAAAAATAATCTTAATAGATCTCCATGAGGCACATGCTCACGAGGCAAACAAAAAGATAATAACCAAAAGCAGATCATAGCGCAGGTAATACGCAGATCGGTTAAAACTAAAGGAGAGACTACTCCACCTAACATTAAGGTCTTTGCTAGGGGAGACATACCGCCCCAAAAAGAGTTGGCCATAAACATAGCTAAATGGCCTTTCATTTCATTTTTTGTCATAATAAAACTGAGAATTAATTATCTAAATTATTTTCGCGTACTGCAGGATCTAAATAACGTTTTTTCATCCATAAAAAAACCAAGAGATTACAAAAGTTACTCATGATCATAGCCAGATGATTACGCTTAGATTTACCAAAACGTCTTCTTTGGTAACGGACGTTAACAGCTCGTACCCGGTTTCCAGTTAATTGCACTAAAGCAGGCAACAGAAATTGTATACCTGAATACCATGGAAGTGATTGCAATAATTTAGTTTTCCCTATTTTGAGCGGGCAACCGGCATCCTCAATAAAGTCACCTGTAAACATATGCCTGATATTGGCAAAAAAATACTTTATAAAACGGATATACAAACTTTCATGAGAAAAGTCGCGCACTCCACAGACGAGACCTGAATCAAAACGATGTTCAAGTAACTTTTCAAAGTCATCTGGGAAGGTCTGCAAATCGGCATCCATATACCCCGTTAAAGGAGATTTGATCCGCATCAAAGAAGCCTTAATTGCTCCTGAGACCCCATTTCGGCGCTCTAAGGATAAGTAAAAGAAATCCTTTTTACGCATACACAAATCACGAATCAAAACTAGTGACTGATCGGTTGAAGCATCATTTACAAACAAAACACAAGTTTTAACTGAAGCTTTTTCTATATAATTTTGTAAAGCTAAAGACAAGCTTGGGAAGCTTTCCTGCTCGTTATAGACAGGAATAATTATGGTTAATTCATAATTTGCAGTTGGGTTCATATTAGGTTAGCAGGTGCTATAATCAAAAAAGAATTATATTTATATACAGATAATTTTAGCTCAATTCTATTTAAATGTAATCTTAATCACAAAAATTAAGGATTTTTTATGGCTACAGAAACTATTTTCACCAAAATTATCAATGGTACCATCCCATCTAAGATTTTATATCACGATGATTTAGTAACAGCTTTTGCTGATATTGCACCAAAAGCACCACATCATATCTTAATTGTTACTAATAAACCTATCCCCTCTGTGGCTAATGTCGAGAGCGAGGATGAGTTAATGTTAGGCCATTTATTTATTGTTGCTCGTAAAATCGCTACTGATTTAGGAGTCAATGAAAGTGGTTACCGTTTAATTGTTAATGTTGGTGCTGATGGAGGCCAAGAGGTTCCGCACATTCATATGCATTTATTAGCTGGTGGTAAATTAGGTGGTTTAGGTTTTCCTAAGCAGAACTAATTAAATCCCCTCTGGGCATATAGGCACAAGCTCTAATTATTAATCTATAGGAGACCTTGTTAATCTCAAGGTTTATTTATGAATAAAAAAATTACCGTCTTAGCTTTATCTGTAGCCTTAGGATCTCTTAGTGGTTGCGCTAATTTATTTGATAGCTCTATAGGCCCTGAGGGATATGATGTAATTGTCACTGATGGCAAAGCTCTGGCCGTAGAAAGTCATAAAAACACTACCACTAAAACTGTAACTTCAAAACCAAATCTTGCCTTAGAGAATAATTCTAATACCACATCTCAAGGCAATCTTAAGGCAGGTCAGGTTGTACCTTATATTCCTGATAGAACTACAGATACTTATAAGGTTACGCCTTTTAGTAATCTCAATGAAAACTATGCCCAGAAAATTGAAGAGACTAAAGCCTTAGAAACACAAAAGGCACAAGATACTCCCATAGTTGAGGAAGCTAAAGTACAGGAAGTGGTGATTGAAGAGGCCTCAGAGCTACCAGTCTATGCCTCATCAAGTAATATTGCTACAAAATGCAATCTTGATAATGACAAAGCTTCAAATGTGGCTCGTAATCTAGCTTTAAGTATAGCCAAGAAGCTCATTCAAACTTCTGGCAAACTCTATGTTGCTCCTACTGTAATTGCTGATGAATATAGCGATTGTGCTCAAGATGTTTCTAGCGTTATAGCTTCATCTTTAGCAAGTAATGGCAATTTTGAAGTTATCTCGGCTAATTTACAGGTTGGACAAAATCAAGGATCTTCTTTATTGATCCCGTCTTTAATCAGACAGTGTAAAGCCCAAAATATTCCCTATTTAAATATTTCTGTAATTCAAAAGGTAAATGGTAAGGCAAATGTTTCAGTTCGTGTAATTAGAGTACAGGACGGCATTACTTTATCGCAAATGTCAAAATCTTTATAAGTTAAAAAACGTGATTTCTTTTTCTGATTTAACCTTAATGCGTGGCACCAAAATCTTAGTAGATCATGCCTCTGCCACGATTTATCCAGGACAAAAGGTTGGTATCATTGGTCGGAATGGCTGTGGCAAGTCATCTTTATTTGCCGCCATTCGTGGCGAAATTTCCGCTGAGACTGGTAATATCAGTGTCCCACGCAATTTAAAAATATCTTCTGTCGCACAACAAACACCAGCTCTTGAAAAAGAAGCTATCGAATATGTCATTGATGGTGATGAGACTTTAAGAGATCTCCAAAGACAAAAAGAGATGGCTATGGCTACAGGCGATGGCAATAAAATTGGTCTTTTAGAAGATCTCCTAGGACAAGCCGGGGCTTGGACTATCAAACCTCGTGCTGAGGAATTATTGCATGGATTAGGCTTTGCCGATCATGAAATGCGTAAGAGCGTCAAAGAGTTTTCCGGTGGTTGGAGAATGCGTTTAAACCTCGCACAGGCTTTAATCTGTAAATCCGATCTCTTACTTTTAGACGCACTCTGGATTTCCCCAAGTACATCACGCATCGA
>URKL01000151.1 GCA_900548485.1 uncultured Succinatimonas sp. | reverse complement strand
GGTATAACCCAATATGTTTTATGTGTCCGGATCCAAGATTTGCTGTCAAATATGAAAATGTCCTTGATGAATTTAGGACTATGGTTAAAAACCTGCATCGTAATAATATTGCTGTTATCTTAGATGTGGTCTACAACCATACTGCCGAAGGTGGAAAAGGTGGACCTGTGGTCTGTTATAAGGGCCTGGATAATATGAATTATTATGCCTTTGGTCGTAAAGAAGACGGAAGTGTTGATTATAACGATTATTGTAATTTCACAGGTTGTGGTAATTCCTTTAACGTGGATAATCCTTGTGGTTTAAATATCGTTATCGATAGTATGCGTTGGTGGCTCAATGAAATGAAAGTCGATGGTTTTCGTTTTGATTTGGGAGTTACGCTTTTTCGTGAAAGTCATGGAGATGACTTTTTAAGTTTTAATAAAAAATCAGCTTTTGCTAAAGCTTGTTTCTGTTTAGATGAATTCTCCTCAGCTGTTTTGATAGCTGAACCTTGGGATTTAGGTCCAGATGGTTATCGTTTAGGCCAGTTTCCTTATACCTGGAGTGAACAAAACGACCGTTTTCGTGATGTGATTAGACGTTTTTGGCGAGGCGATAAAGGCTTAATCGGAGAATTTGCTACACGCCTTTTAGGCTCACGTGATATTTTCCCTAAGGGAATGCGCTCGATAAATTCTAGTGTTAATTTTGTAAGCTATCATGATGGTTTTACACTTGAAGATATTGTCTCTTATGCAAATAAGCATAATGAAGCAAATGGTGAGGAAAATCGTGATGGCTCTGACAATAATTATTCTTGTAATTATGGAGTTGAAGGTCCTACAGATGATGAGTGGATTAAAGAGAGGCGTGCTTTAATTAAACGTAATTTATTAGCTACAGTATTTATAGCTCAAGGTATGCCGCATATATTAGCTGGAGATGAATTTTCTCATAGTCAAAAAGGCAATAATAATGCTTATTGTCAGGATAATGAAATTAGTTGGATTAAGTGGGATCATTCTCCTGAAAATGAAGATCTAATTCGCTTTATTAGTAATATGACTTTATTGAGAAAAAACTCTGAAATTCTCTCTGAGCTTAATTTAGAAGATGATCCTTTTTTAATGAGGCAAACTAAATATCAAGCACATTGGTTCTGTGCAGATGGCAAGCCAATGAAAGTTGAGAATTGGAATGATCCCGATCAAAATGTAGTAATGTTAACTGTAGGCAGTCAAAATTTATTAAATGGTGAACAGTGGATCTTCTTATTTAATCAATCTCAAAATGATGTTTTCTTTAGGATCCCAGAAGCTCCGATAGGAAAGATGTGGTCTGCGGTAATTGATACCTATGAACGTGACGGTGTGCCCAGACGCTTTAGTAATGAAAAGCATTTAGCTAATGTTTGTGCCGCACATTCTTTAAAAGCTTTGTTATTAGTAAATAAGACTCAAGAAATATTTGATATGTTTATGTCGCGAGTTTAGAGAAAAAATCCCGGCATTTACAGGAGGGCTCCTTCTTTTGCCGGGATTTTGATTGATTATTTAACTAAATAACCACCATCAACAGGGATGATAGCTCCACCTAAGTAATCAGAGGCGTGAGAACTTAAGAAAATTACAGCACCCTTCATATCATCACCAGTACCCCAACGATGAGCAGGAATACGATCGGTAATTTGCTGATAACGAGGATTGTTTTTATCAAGTAAAGCAGTATTCATTTCAGTTGCCATATAACCTGGGGCAATAGAGTTAACATTAATGCCGCGAGCAATCCAATCATTAGAAAGTTCTTTAGTTAACTGGGTAACACCGCCTTTAGCTGCAGTATAGGCAGGTACAGTTTGACCACCGAACCAAGAAACCATGGAAGCAATGGTAACAATCTTGCCATAACCCTTCTTTAACATAACATTAGCTGCTTTTTGGCAGAGGAAGAATACAGAGTTTAAGTTAACCTCAATAACTTCATTCCACTCGTTCTCAGGGAAAACTTCAGCGCTATGACGGCGTTGAATACCATGAGCGGTAACTAAGATATCAAGATCGCCACCTAAAGCTTCTAAGCAGTCATCAAAGCATTTAAAGGTATTTTCACGAACGCTTAAATTGGCTTTTACGCCATGGCAATTGAAGCCACGATCGCAAAATTGCTTAGCAACTTCATAAACCTTATCTGAGGTACCAACGATACAAACCTCAGCACCTGCTTCCATTAAGCCCTCAGCCATACCATAGCCTAAACCACGGGTACCGCCAGTAACGATAGCTTTTTTACCTTGAATATCAAATAAATTAGTCATTTTTATCTCCAATAAATTTTTACATTAAATCAGCAAATACAGTTGAAATCCAAGGTACATAGGCAAAGAGTACCGCACAAGCAATTTCAACCATTACAAAGGGTAAAACTTGTCTTGATACAGCTGATACTGGTTGTTTTGAAATACCACAGCTGACGAAGAGAGTAGTTCCAAAAGGAGGTGTTGCTTGTCCTAAGGCGAGCAGGAAGACGAAGACTAAACCAAAGTGCACAGGATCTACACCAAACTGTAAAGCGATTGGAGCTAAGATCGGGCCTAAGATTAAGTTAGTTGCACCAACTTCTAAGAACATACCACAGATTAAAAGTAAAATTACGATTAAAGCCATGAAGACAGCAGCATTAGAGGCTACAGCCATGAAAGCTTCAGTTACGAATACCGGAACTCTATAGTAAGTTAAGAGGTAGCCGAAGATTTGAGCGGTAACAACTAAGAACATAATATTTGCAGTGGTTACAGAAGAATCTTGGATAATAGTCCAGTAATTTTTACCTGTGAGCTCGCGGTAGATGCAGAAGCAGACAAAGAAACCATAGAATACAGCTACTACAGCAGACTCAGTTGGGGTAAAGATACCAGAATAGATACCACCTAAGATTACAATCGGCATCAATAAAGCCCAAACGGCACTCTTAAAAGACTTTAAGAAGCGTATGAAGGAGAAACCACTTTCACGCGGGAAGTTTTCCTTGCGAGCTTTGATATAAGCCCAAAGACATAAAGCGATACCGCAGATAATACCTGGGAGAATACCGGCCATTAAGAGCTTAGCTACAGAGGTATTAGTAATATTACCGTAGATAACAAATACAGTTGACGGTGGAATAACAATACCTAAGGTACCACCAATAGCTTGTACAGCAGCTGAGTAGGATTTAGGATAGCCACGCTTTACCATTTCAGGGTACATCAAACCACCGATAGCGGCAGTAGTTGCTACAGAAGATCCTGAAATCGCAGCAAAGAAGGTACAGGCTACTAGTGATACTAAGGAAATACCGCCTGAAATCCAACCTACAAGGGTGTCTGCAAAAGCTACTAAGCGCTTAGATAGACCACCTTTTGCCATAATATCACCAGCTAAGAAGAAAGCTGGGAGGGCTAACATGGAGAAGTTGTTGCAACCTGCAAACATCTTCTGGGTAATTAAGGATAATGATAAGTTAGGATCTACACCTAAGGCGACAATGATTGCTCCACCTAAGGCCCAAGTGATAGGCATACCAATGGCCATCATGACCACCAGTGACAATAACATTAATGTTGCAGCGATATCCATAATTTAAGCCTCGTTGTTAGAGTTAGCAGTAGCATCTTCAGCTTTGAATGCATCATAAAGCTCAAAGATAGTGGCAACAGCAGAGAGTAAGAAACCAATACCAGTAATTGAGTACATGATTTGCATAGAGATTCCTAAAGCAGGGGAGCTTTGGAACTGGGATACATCGATCATGCCAAAAGAGCTATAGAAGAAGGTAACGGTAATAATTACGCTTAAAAGTGCACGTATGATATTTAAAGTCTTAAGAGAATTACCTTTTAAGTAATTGTCGATAATATCGATACGTACTAATTGCTTGCTTGTGATAGCCAAATTTAAGCCTAATAAGGTTAATGCTACATATAAGTAACGAGAAACCTCTTCTGACCAAGGGATGGAATAGAAGATTAAATAACGAGTGGAGGTTTGAGCAAAAATAACCACCATCATGGCAATCATACAAATACCGATCACGGTCTTAGAGACATTTTGTACGGTATTAAATATTTGTCTTAAATTTTCCATAAATAACCTCTTAGTTTGCTAAGGCTGCAACGCGATCTAACAGATTTTTGAAGGCTGCACCGTATTGCTCACGGACTTTTGCTGATTTTTCAATAAAAGCTGTTTTATCAGGGTAAGTTACGACCATGCCTTTGCTCTCTAAAGTTACGATAGCTTCTTTATCCATTTTTCTAGATAAGTTACGCTCATCGACCTCAGCTTTACGCATGCATTCATTTAAAAGATCTTGATCTTCTTTGGATAAACGATCCCAGATCTTAGGTGAGAACAGAATGTAGACGGTAGAGTAGCAGTGTTCAGTAACAGCCATGTGCTTGTTAACCTCAACTACGTTATTTTTATCAATAACAGTAGCTGGATTTTCCTGACCATCAATTGCACCTTGTTGCATACCGGTATAAGCATCAGACCAAGACATAGGTACAGGATCAGCACCTAAGGCCATCCATAGCTCTTGATGGATCTTGTTTTCCATAACACGGATACGTAAACCCTGAACATCGTCAACACTGTTTACATCGCGCTTTGAGTTAGTTAAGTTACGGAAACCAGATTCCCAAATTGAAAAGCCTCTTAATCTTACAGCTTCTAATTTTTGTAAATATTCATTACCAATATCACCTAAGAAAACTTTATCTGCGTGCTCTGCAGAGGTAATGGTGTAGGGTAAGTCAAAAGCTGCAATTTCGGGGAGGAAGTTAATCAATACAGATTGATTAACAACAGCCATATCCAAATCGCCCATCTGTACACTTTCAATATTTTCACGTTCAGAACCTAACTGTCCGTTGTGGAAGGTTAAGACCTTGATTCTACCGTTACTTTTTTCGTAAACGTCTTGAGCAAATTTATCCATGCTAAGACCAATGGCTCCATCAGCAGCCGAGGCCTGAGCTAGACGTAGAGTAATTCCTTTATCAGAGTTATTGCATCCTGAGAGCAAGGTGACAGAACACAATGCTAAGGCTCCACATAAAAGTTTTAGTTTCATATACACCTCATATTTGTCGATAATCTTTATTAAGGTAAAACTAAGCCACCGTCACGATTCAGATTGCTTATTTTGTAGCTTGGATCTGAAATGGATTCCGGAATAAGGAATGTG
>URKL01000150.1 GCA_900548485.1 uncultured Succinatimonas sp. | reverse complement strand
GTTATCACAATAAAACGGAGACTTCCATCCGGATGCCCAAGTGAACGCTTTCGACCACCTTCGCGCCGGGTTTGTCACAGACCATCAGCACGACCTCGGCATTGAGCACGCCCTGCTCGCAGGCCGTGACGATAGCTTCGAAATTCGTACCGCTGCCCTTTAGTTAAATTCTTCGGACAAGGTAGTGAACAGCGTGGCTTCTCTATCACCGTTGGTATGTTTGCAGTTATCGTCATCATCTTAATGATCTTTGCTTTCCGTCATTTACGTGAACAAAACGTCAGCAAGAATGAATCTATCCCTGTTAAAGATTCTATCCGTGCTATAAAAAATAATTGGCCATGGATTTTATTAGTAAGTGCTAATTTCTTAGCTTGGGTTGGTTTCTCTATGCGTCAGGGTACAGTTATCTATTTCTGCAAATATAATTTAGGCGATGATAGTCTTACTGCATATTTAAATGGCATTTTAACCATTGCTTGCTTATTAAGCTTTTTATCTATGACCTTTATTGTCAAATATACTCGTAAATTTGGCGCTATGTGTTTAGGTCTTTTACTCATTATTTTAAGCTATTTAGGAATAGACTTTAGTAACGGTAATATTACCCTCATTATGCTCTTCTGGGCCATCGGTTCATTTGGTCAAGGTCTATCCTGTGCTATGCCCTTTGGTATGCTCGCTGATACTGTTGATTATGGTGACTGGAAAAATAATGTCAGAGCACCAGGCTTCTTAACTGCCATTGGTTCGGCTTTATGCATTAAAGGTGGTTCTGGTTTAGGAGCTTTTATCCCAGCACTCATCATGACTAGCTATGGTTATATTGCTAATACTGAGCAAACTGCCCAATCATTATTTGGTATTGAAATGGCCTTTATTTGGTGCCCGATGATAGTCTTTTTTGTGGCAGCAATTCCAATGCTTTTCTATCGTAAATATGAACTTATCGAAAGCCAAATTATCTCTGATCTCAAAGCTCGTCAAGCCTAAAAATAAGGATGAAAAAATGAAAAACGCAATAAAAGTAAAAGTAACCTCTAATTTTTGGCTTAATCGTCAGCGCCGAATTAAGGAAGAGATGATCCCTTATCAGTGGGAGATTATCAATGACTTAAGAACTATCGAAATTGCTCAAACAGGTGGCGATATGAATAAGTTCGATAGTGAAAAAAGCTATGTTGTAAATAACTTTAAAGTTGCTGCTGGTTTAATTAAAGGTGAGCGTCGCGGTATGGTATTTCAAGATTCCGACGCCTATAAGTGGTTAGAAGCAGCCGCTTATACTTTAGCTGATTTTGAAGATCCCGATCTTGAGGAAAAAGCCGATAGTCTTATTGATTTGATAGGCAAGGCTCAACAAGATGATGGTTATCTTAATACCTATTTCACAGTAAATGAGCCTGATCGCAAATATCAAAGTCTTTATTTAAGTCATGAGCTTTATTGTGCAGGACACTTTATCGAAGCTGCAGTCGCTTATTACACAGTAACTAATAAAACTAAGGTCTTAGATATTGCTTGTCGTTTAGCTGATAATATTGATGCTAATTTTGGTCTTGAAGAAGGAAAAATTCATGGTGCTGATGGCCATGAAGAAATTGAGCTTGCTTTGTTACGTTTATATACCGTAACTAAAAATGAAAAATACTTAGATTTAGCTACTTATTTGCTGGAGATTAGAGGTAAAGATCCTGAATTTTTCATTAAAGAAATGAAAGACGATGTTAAAAAAGGTCGAGAGTCACTAGTACCAGGATTGCCAATTCTTCATAAAGACTTTAATGCAGCGTATTTCCAAGCAGATAAAACTATTTATGAGCAAGAAGATGCAAATGGTCATGCTGTACGTGTTGTATACCTGTGTTCAGCAATTGCCCGCTTGGCATATGAAAAGAACGACCCTAAGCTTTTAGCCTGTGCTCAGAAATATTATGAAAGCATTATTGGTAAGCGAATGTATGTAACAGGAGGTATCGGTTCATCAGTACATGGTGAGAAATTTACAGCAGATTATGATCTCCCTAATGACTCAATGTATTGTGAATCTTGCGCATCAGTAGGTTTAACCTTCTTTATGCACGAAATGTCCAAAAATAAACCTTTAGGTCAATATGGTGATGTAGCCGAACGAGCTGTTTATAACACTGTATTAGGTGGTATGAACCTAAACGGAAAAGGATATTTCTATGTAAATCCTTTAGAAGTTAAACCTGAGTACTCAAATTTAAATCCAGGAATTTCACATGTTAAAACTCGCCGTCCAAGTTGGTTTGCATGCGCTTGTTGTCCGCCTAATATTGCTCGTTTAGTTATGTCTATTGGCGATTATGCCTATTTCTTAAACAATGATACCTTATATTGCAATATGTATATGGCCAATGATTGTGAAGGAGAGTATCTAGGTAAAAAATTCTCTATAAAACAAGAAGGTAATTATCCTCTATCAGGTGAGATTAAATTTACATTTAATAGCGACACTGATTTAAAATTTGGCCTTAGAATTCCTGAATATGCAGATGTCTTTAACGTAACTCTAAACGGTAATAGGCTTAATCTTAGTGTTGCAGATGGTTATGTGATTTTAGCTGAGGGCTTTAAAGCTAATGATGTGGTTGTATTAAATCTTGAATTGAAGCCACAGCTTGTAATGGCAAATCCTCTTATCAAATATGATATCAATAAAGTATGCCTTACCTATGGTCCTTTAGTTTACTGTGCTGAGGAAGTTGATAATGGCAATAATCTTCAGCTTTTAAAATTGGGAGAGCATAACCAATGTCATTTTGAAACTGAGCTTTTAGATGGAGTAAATGTAATCGATAACTATGGTAAACAAATTTTAGCTTCAGATAAATTCGCCAATGGTCTTTATCAAAAAGCATCAAAACTTGAAATCCAGGATAAAAAAATCAGACTTATTCCCTATTATGCTTGGTGTAACCGTGATGAAGGTGAAATGACTGTTTGGTTTAATATTTAACACTTATATCCCTCAGGTTTTGTAGAAAAATATGCCATAAATAGACTTAATTAGTTGGTAAAATTCAAAATTTTTGGGGGTTCCGTAATTCCGTGGCTAATTAAATTTCATTGTGAATTTTATACAAGTCAGGATACAAAAAAGGTCGTTTCCTTTATGATTGTAATAGACAAAAAATCAATCTAAAAAAAACGACCTTATGAATATTGTAACTGATTTATTATTTAAAAAAATATTTCCTGACTTTAATATTTCTGATTTCTCTATTGATGATTCTAGTAATGAAATCATTCTTTACTTAGAACTTACTCCTGTATGCCCCCATTGTAAAAGCCATAGTTGTCCATGAGTATATAAAGAAAACTGTAAGGGACGATAAATTCTTTGAGATGAATGGATTAGATTTGCTATGCAATTTAATGTTGATGAGATAACTAAGTTTGCTAGGAATCAAAACAAAAAGCTCTGAACATGAATATTGTTATATTCTTTTCAGAGCTTCAAAAGATCCTCGAAAAGATCTAAAAATCTTTGTTTTATTTATCTTATAACAAAGGAAATCATAAATACTACAATAACAATCCACATTACAGGGGTAATTTCACGAGCACGGCCGGTGAAAACCTTGAGTAAGCAGTAGCTGGCAAAACCAAAACCGAAACCATTAGCGATTGAGTAGGTCAAAGGCATCATGATTACAGTTAAGAAAGCCGGGATAGAATCGGTGAAATCCTCGAAATTAACTCCTAAGATATTCTTCATCATCATCGCACCTACAATGATAAGAGCAGGAGCTGTAGCATAGCCTGGGATTAAGCCAGCTAAAGGAGCAAAGAAGAAGGATAATAAGAAACAAATACCAACAGTTACAGCAGTAAGACCTGTTCTACCACCAGCATTAGCACCTGCTGTAGACTCAACATAAGAAGTAACAGTACAAGTACCCATTACAGCAGAGATCATAGTACCGCAAGAGTCAGTTAATAAGGCCTTATCAATATTTTCAATATGACCATTCTTATCCATTAAACCAGCAGCTTTACCAACACCAATTAATGTACCGATATTATCGAAGAGCTCAACTACTGTGAAAGTAAAGATGATAGAAACTAAACCGTAATGGAAAGCACCGACTAAATCCATAGCCATGAAGGTCTCACCAAAGTGCGGTAAATCGAAACTTATTACATCAGATACCTGAGTTGGTGCTGGGGAGACGCCTAAAATCATACCGATAACAGCAACTGCAACGATGCCTATAAGCATTGCACCTTTAACCTCTAAGGCTAAAAGAATACCGATAATGATAATGCCTAAAACAGTAAGTAAGACCTTAGGGTCAACCATGCTTCCTAAGGTTACCTTAGTGGCAGGGGAACCTACAATGAGGCCTGAAGTCTGTAAACCTACGAAGGCAATAAACATACCAATACCAACAACCACAGCTGATTTCAAGCTCATAGGAACTGAATCAATAATAAGTTGACGGAGCTTGGTGATGGTTAATAATAAGAAGACGATACCGGAGATGAATACAGCACCTAAAGCGGTTTGCCAAGGAAGACCTAAGGTATTGCAAACATAGAAGGTAAAAAATGCATTCAAGCCCATACCAGGAGCTACAGCTACAGGAATATTAGCAAAGAAACCCATTGCTAAAGTACATAAAGCTGCAGACCAAATAGTTGCAGCGACAGCAGCTTCATGAGGGATGCCAGCTTCTTTTAAAATGGAAGGATTAACAAAAATAATATAAGCCATAGCCACGAAAGTAGTTAAGCCGGCAATTATTTCTGTGCGTACAGAGGTCTTTTTACGTGTAAGACCAAACACACGGTCAAGCCATCCCTTCGGGGCCTGATCTAAATTTTCTGACATATAAACCTCAGATTTTACTGTTAAAGAAAAAGTTTGATGCAATTATAGGTGCAAAGTCTATTTTTTCAATAGCTTGGTGGCTTATTTGGGAGTTTTTTACAAAGCTTTTACTGAAAAAAATATAAAATTTCCAAAAAATTCGACATTGTTTTATTGGCGATTTGAAAATTATCTGCTCTTTTTTGTGGCTAGATTCAAACTTATATAGGTAATTTATTGAAAACATTATAAAAAAGAATAAAATCAAATAGATCGGAGTTTTAGATATGTCAAAAGTAGTAAAAAACGCAACTTATTATCAAAATAGACTTTCAGATCTATCCAAGAGTCAACAAAAAAAATATGACGCTTTGCGCCATCTAGCTCAATCTCGGCGTATTCTGACTATGAGCCTCTCTGAATTGTGCTCAACGCTATCCCTTGAGTA
>URKL01000149.1 GCA_900548485.1 uncultured Succinatimonas sp. | reverse complement strand
TCGGATTTAAAATGAACTCGGATTAGTGTCTCATAAAAAATCTACA
The DNA here is from genome assembly GCA_900548485.1 of uncultured Succinatimonas sp. Lineage (GTDB taxonomy): Bacteria > Pseudomonadota > Gammaproteobacteria > Enterobacterales > Succinivibrionaceae > Succinivibrio. Next base: position 5,355 of record URKL01000149.1, on the reverse strand, counting down.
AAATCCGAGCTAATTAAAAGTGTTTAGATTAGATCTGTTGCTCTTTGGTAACGTCACCAGAAACAACGATCTCAACACGACGATCCGGAGCTAAGCAATCAATAACAGCCTGCTTGCCCTTAACAGTATCACACTTATTACCAGTTACAGGGTTAGCCTCGCCACGACCCTCAACAGTCTTTAAGTTAGCAACACCTGCAGCATTTAATTCAGCGGCAACAGCGTTAGCACGTTTCTCTGAGAGCTTCTGGTTGTAAGCCTCACTACCAATGCGGTCGGTATAACCATAAACTTCGAACTCAGTGTTAGAAAGCTTAGCAGAATCAGCTACAACCTGATCAACAGCCTGTTTGCCTTCAGCACTTAATTTAGAACCGTCAAACGGGAATAAAGTGCTAGCATCTAAAGAATGATTCTCAGTTACACGAACAACCTCCGGAGCAGCTACCGGAGCGGCTGCAACTGGACCACCAAAGGTGAACTGGAAGCCTGCATAGAGGAAACCTAAATCAGAATCAACACCCTTCTCATCATAGGTATTGAAGTAATAATCATAACCTACACGAGCGGAAAAGTTCTTGGTAAAGGCATACTGAGCGCCAACACCGATAACCGGGGCAAAAGAATCTTCAGAGCCTGCACCCTCAGGATCAACTGAGAAATAAGCTACACCAGCTTTAGCGAAGATATCAGAACCCTTATCATCAAAGCTATAGGCGAAACGAGCATAAACCTCTGGAGCATATGCATCGACGTCACCGGTAACACCAGAAGCCTTGTGCTTATACTCAAAACCATCAAAATAGTTAAAGCCTACACCAAGACCGAACCAATCGGTGAAGTTATATTCACCATAGAGGCCGATACCATAGCCATCCTTCTCAGAGACATCAATGGCTTCAGAACCATCAGCATACTGATGAGCCCAACCGCCGCGAACACCAAAAGTAGCAGACTGCTCTAAAGCAGCGTTAGCAGCAAAGGAAGTAGCAGCTAAGCAAGCGGCAACAGATAAAGCTAAAAATTTAGTCTTCATAGTACATATTCCAACTTTTAAATAAAATTTAAACCCAAAGGAATTAGGTCTAACAATAGCCGAACTTTTACATCCGGTATTGATCACTCTACATCCGCAATAATTATTTTATATCGGCTTGATCGTGATCTCATTTTGAATTCTAGCATATTAAAAGAAATATTATTGAATACATATTTCTATTTGTTGCTTATTTAAATTTGTTTTGAAAATTATTTTCAATTATTTTGCTTAACTACTTATTTTTTATAGATAAAAAAATGCCCTCAAATTGAGGGCATAATTGATAAACTTTTGCAAAAGTTCATACAAGATTACTTAATCTTGCCTTCTTTATAAAGAACATGCTTACGAACAACCGGATCGTACTTCATCATCTCGAGCTTACCTGGGGTAGCACGACGATTCTTATCAGTAGTATAGAAGTGACCAGTTCCTGCAGTTGAATTTAAACGGATCTTTTCACGACCGCCTTTCTTAGCCATAACTAACTCCTATTAGATCTTGGTACCGTTAGCACGGATGTCAGCTAAAACTGCATCAATACCAACTTTATCAATAGTACGCATGCCTTTGGTGGTAACACGAAGTCTTACAAAGCGGCCTTCGCTCTCAACCCAAAAACGATGATATTTTAAATTAGGCAGAAAACGGCGCTTTGCCGCATTCTTTGCGTGGGAACGCAGATTACCTACAGTCGGGCGCTTACCCGTAACTTGGCAAACTCTGGACATGTTAGTTCACACTCCAAAAAAAAGTTAATTGCTGTCGCCTAAGCGGCTACAGAATAAAAGCTTAAAGTTAAAACTTACTGTATTTTACACAACAAAAACTGACCGCAAAACATATATTTTTTTGCAGTCAACGCTGTGCAACGCAGCTTGATTTTCAGGTAAGGACCAGCCTTTCCTTTCTTTTACGTGGTAATCGCAGATTATAACGTAAAAAAGGTCATTTCGATCAATATTTATAAAAATTAATTCACTATTTTTTTTATATAGCTATATATAATTACCATTATCAAAGCAAATTTATGCAAAAAAGGAGCTTAATAATGAAAGCCAAACTGCAAGATCGAAAGATTCTCTTAGGCGTAAGCGGTGGTATTGCCGCTTATAAAGCTTGTACCTTATGTCGCTTATTAGTAAAGCTTGGAGCCTCTGTACACGTAATTATGACCCCTGCTGCTACTAAATTAGTCGGCAAAGCAACATTTGAAGCACTTTCTGGTAATCCTGTAGGCGTAGATATTTTTTCTGAGGCTAATCGTATCTCCCATGTAAACTTAGCTCGTGATGCAGATTTAATGGTTATAGCACCGGCTACAGCTAATACTATTGCAAAAATTACTGCAGGAATGGCAGATAATCTTCTCACAGCAACTTTCTTAGCTACAACTAGCCCTGTATTAGTTGCGCCTGCTATGAATGTAAATATGTATCGTAATCAAGCCACTCAAGCTAATCTTAAGACTTTAAAAGAACGAGGCATTTATGTAATTAAGCCTGGTGTAGGCGATCTTGCCTGTGGAGTAAGCGCTGAGGGAAGACTGCCTGAACCTGAGGAAATTTGCGATATTATTTGTACAATTTTAAGTGATAGAATCGCTTTCAAAGATGATCCTCTACTGCCTAAACCACAATCTCCTTTAGGCTTGACTCAAACAAAACTTCTCCCAGCTGCTGATGGAGCTGGACTTAAGATTTTAATCACTGCAGGCCCAACTGTGGAGGATTTAGATCCTGTACGCTTTATTTCTAATAGAAGCTCAGGGAAAATGGGGTATGCCTTAGCTGAAGCTTGTAAAGCAACAGGTGCTGAGGTAACTCTTATAAGTGGCCCGGTTAATCTTACTCCTCCTTCAGGAATTAAATGTATAAATGTGCGCTCAGCTCAACAAATGCTCACGGCCGTAGATAGTGAAGTTACAAAACAACATATATTCATTGGTGCGGCTGCAGTTGCTGATTATAGAAGCGAGCACATTGCCTCTGACAAAATCAAAAAGCAAAGTGGTATTGATGAGTTGTGTTTACATCTCATCAAAAATCCCGATATCATTGCTACGGTTGGTATGCGGGAAAACAATCGTCCCTTTACTGTAGGTTTTGCTGCTGAAACTTCTAATTTAGAGCAAAACGCCCAAGATAAACTTTTACGTAAGCATTTGGATTTAATTGTTCTTAATAATGTAGCTTCTTCTAAAATTGGCTTTGATAGCAATGATAATGAGGTCACTGTATTTGATAAAGATGGAAAAGTTGCCCATTTTACACAAGAATCAAAAACTATTATTGCTCAACGTTTAGTTAGCTTAATTATCAAAGCCTATAAAGCATCTTTGGATGAGGTATAAGATGTTAAATGTGCAACTCAAAATCCTTGATCCCCGTTTAGGAACCACCTTTCCCTTACCAGATTATGAAACCGTACAAGCTGCGGGCATGGATCTTCGAGCTATGGAAAAAGAAGATTTTATCCTAAATCCAGGAGAGGTACGAATGGTACATGCTGGCTTTGCTATGTATATTGGGGATAGTAACGTCTGCGCCGTTATTGTGCCAAGATCAGGTTTAGGCTTTAAACACGGCATTGTTCTTAGTAATTTAACCGGAATTATCGATGCTGACTACCAAGGGCCACTTATGATGCCTTTATGGAATCATAGCGACAAACCTTTTGAAATTCATGTTGGAGATAGAGTTGCACAGATGCTATTTATGCCTATCATCCGCGCTAATTTTGAATTAGTAAATGATTTTAATCCTAGCGAACGAGGTATTAATGGCTTTGGTTCTACAGGAGTTTAATTAAAATCTCTATTACGGCCACTTCATATGTGGCCGTTTTATTTAAAACTTTTTAAAATCATTAAAACTACATTTGTAAAATACAGCATTAAGAAAATGTGATATATAAGATTTTGGTCCTCTTAAATCTTTAAAATTCATAACAAGTTTATTTTTATTATTTCGAGGAACAAAATATGTAATTAAACAAATATATCGACCATACCATCTTAAAAACAGGATGCTATTGAGGCTGGTTTAGACAAAATTATCAAAGAAGCTCGCGAAAATAATTTTATGAGTGCCTGCGTAAGTTCTATCTAGGTTAAGAAATGTTATCGTCACTATGGGCTCACGAGAATCTATGCTTGTAACAGCTGATGACTGTATTAAAGTTCCATGCTTTAAAGTTAAATATTGATACTACTGGTGCTAATGATACTTTTATCGGTAGCTGCTCCAATAGTTATTGACTATTGTACATTCTATGAAGGTAGGTTGAGCCTTTGCTACCTTATCTGTACAAAAACGCAGTACCAAAATCCTTCCCAACTCCTTATGAGGTAAAAGTCTGCTTAGAAAATCACTGATTTATCTTGATATAAAAAAAACTAAAGGCCAATCATATAGATAATATGATCGGCCTTCTTATTGCTTATATACGTACTATCTAGTAGCTAAGCGTTCATTCCATAATAGCAATTCAGAAGCTGTTTGAGACGGAGCTGTACCACCTTTAATATCTCGTCTTGCAATGATGTTCTCAAGCTGTAAACACGGATAAACATCATCAGAGATAACTTCATTAAACTGCTTAAATTCCTCTACAGACATATCCTCTAAAGGCTTTTGCATTGAAATTGCATATAGTACTACTCTACCAACAATAGAATGAGCTTCTCTAAATGGAATACCCTTTGAAACTAAATAATCTGCAAGTTCTGTTGCATTAGAATAGCCTCCTTTAGCGGCATTTTCTGCAATTTTAGAATTAAGCTTGATACCTTCAAATACTAAGGAAGCCATATATATGCTGTCTTCCCAGGTATCCATAGCATCAAACAAACGCTCTTTGTCCTCTTGTAAGTCTTTATCATAGGCTAAGGGCAGAGCTTTGCAAGTAACTAACATACCGGTTAAAGCAGCAACAACACGACCACATTTACCACGGATAAGCTCTAAAGCATCTGGGTTCTTCTTTTGTGGCATTAAGGAAGATCCAGAAGTTACCTTATCAGAAAGTTCTACAAAATGAGCTTCACCACTATTATAAATAATTAAATCTTCAGCTAAGCGGGATAAATGCACCATAGAAATAGAAGCATCAGATAATAATTCCATAACATGATCACGATCTGATACAGCATCTAAACTATTTGCAGTAGCCTCTCTAAAGCCTAAAGCTACAGCTAACTTATCGCGATCGATATTATAAGCAGTACCAGCTAAAGCAGCTGATCCTAAGGGACTAGTACGCAATAATTCTAAAGTATTACCTAAACGCTGATAATCGCGCTCAAACATATTTAC
>URKL01000148.1 GCA_900548485.1 uncultured Succinatimonas sp. | reverse complement strand
TGGCTATGTTCGTCAGGAAGTGAAAGCTACTTCGGGTAAGATATTGAAGATTGTACCCTCAATGTAATTGTTGGTACCATCAATGGGTGTATTTTTATCCTAAGGCTTATTGGCATGAGGCCTTAGATTGGCATAATAGTCTGCATAAGGTACAACGTTATACTTTAAGTGATGAAAATTTTGAGGAATTTTCAAACTTATTTTTAGAAATTATCAAGCGTACTAATTCAAAAGCAGGTGTAAGTCGTATGCTTGCGGTTAATTTTTTGGAATTATTACTATGGCGGCGTTTGGAGTTATGTAGCGATACTGAGCATAATCTTCAAGCAGATAGTCGTATTAGTGCTGCACAAATCTATATGCGTGACAATTTAAGCGATCCTAAATTGAGCTTAGAAAAAATTGCTACACAGGTACATCTTTCTACTACAAGATTAGTTCATTTGTTTGCAGAGAGGTTAGGTACAAGTCCAATTAAATGGTTAAACCAAGAAAAGTTAAAGGTTGCACGCTTACTTTTAACTACCACAGATTGTTCAATTGAGGAAATCGCATCTCGATCTGGTTTTAGCGATGTTACGTATTTTTTTCGTTTTTTTAAAAAGCATGAGCTTATGACGCCGATGCAATATCGCAATGATAAGAATACCTATCCACAAAAAGTGGATAGGTAGGAGAAATTGCAAACTAAAAGATAGTGGACTTTAGATTTCTTTTAGGATGCAAGCTCTCCAATCTTTAAGATATACAATCTCAGAGCTGGATACTATTTTATCCTCAAGTAAGGATATGCATTTACCAAAAGGATTATTAAATTGTAGATCTTCTTGTGAAAAATTAAACACAAAGTGTAATTTTTCATTATGAGCGTTATAAGCTTCACGTACGATAAGAGGAAAACGTAAAGAGGATCGTTCACAGAAAAGCTGATTATCGCTAATAATATGTTCAACTACAGCTTTAATGACACTCTTATCAACGCAAGTTGCAATATAGCTAATAGATCCTAACTTTTCAGAACAAGCTTCTTCTTTGGTTAATTTACGATAGACGATAGCTGCATAGTCTTTGTAATATTTATGATCGTAAGTGGCAAGACTTATAGCTCTATCGTCGTCGATATGCATAAGATCCATAAAATCATGGACCTCAGGAGAGGCTTTAGATAGATCTAAAATATTACTTGTGAGCTTTAGATTGTGAGGTTCGGCGATAAGCTCATAAGATGCACCTAGAAGATCGTCTATTAAAGCAGGTTGACTTGTAGTTCTAACTTTAAGGTTTTCATCGGTAACAAAGCTCTTAAAAGAGAGTAATACATGACCACCATGTTTTATATATTCACGGATCTTAAGTAAACGCTCATCGCTTAGACAATAAATAAGCGGTAGGACTAAAAGCTCATAATCAAAGATCTTGTCGTCATCAATACATCTTATATCGCTTTCAATATTGTTTTCATAAAGGGCATCATAATAAGTACGAACTACATCATTGTATTGATGGAAATCAAAGTGCTGAGTATTAAGGCTTGGGCCTTTATATGGGAACACATCAATAGCGCTTAAAGCTTCATTTGAAACTACTAGGCAACATTTATTCTTTTTATGAAATCCTACAAGATGCTTTTCTAATTTTTCAATGCTAGCGCCTAAGAGGCAAGCTTCCTTAAAAACAGCATTTTCTTTAAAGTCATAACTTAAAAGGCCTTTCCAATAGGTCTCAAAGGAATTATGAATAGAGTGCCAATGCCAATAACCTAATAAGCTTGCACCTGAGGCTATATGGGCAAGTCCTTGTAAAAATAATTGTCCTTTAAAAGGAGTCCAATTTTTAAAGGCTTGAGCTTGAGTTTCTAAAACAAAGTAGCGCTGATCTTTAAGAGATCTAAGCTCGTCGCCTCCAAAGGCAATTTCCGCACCGGTAAGATATTCCTGTGACGGATGATAGATATCAACACCAGCAATATCTAAGCACTTTGAGGTTTTAAAATGATCAACATCAGGTTGTATACCAAAAGACTGGCTACGCCATTCAAAATCAAAATTATGCGTGATAAATTGATCGGGTTTTAAATAAGGTCTAACAACATCTTCAAGTTTCTTTAAAAATTCGGTAACCAGACTTCTTTGAAAGCGTTTAAATTCAGAGGCTAAACTACCATTGATGGTATTTATGACATCAGGAAAATCTTCCCAACTGTCAATGCGATTTGACCAATAATCAAGACCATAGGCGTAATTTAAAGCTTCTAAATTGTTTTTAAATTTCTCTTTAAGATACTTTACAAAAGCAATTTGTAAATTGTTGGAGACACAATTGTAATATTTTGTCTCATTATCAAGTTGATAGCCAATTACAGCAGGGTGATTATGTACTGCCTCTAAAAGCTTTCGGGTAATCCGTTCTGCATAATATAGATAGCTAGGATGAGTGATATCCATCTGCTGTCTTGGGCCATAACGCAGTTTTCCTTGAGGGGTGGTAGCTAAGATCTCAGGATATTTTCTACATAACCATGCAGGGACAGCATAGGTAGGAGTACCTACAATTACCTGAATATTAGCTTTATGCATCTTATCTAATACTGTAAGTACAGATGAAAAATCAAATTGTCCTTCTTCTTTTTCATAGGTACTCCAAGTGCTTTCAGCAATTCTTACATAATTGATATGGGCTTTTTTCATAAGCTCAATATCAGCATCTAAACGCTCATATGGCATGTATTCACGATAATAGGCGCAACCAAAGAGCATTTTGTCTAAAATTTTATTCATCATAAAGCTCCTTTATTTGACCTTTTTAATCATGGCTAGCATTAAAGCTCCTAAGAAAGCTAGAGCAAAGCCTAAGTGGAAGACATAACCATAGCCTAAATAGGCAATGATGATGCTTGATAAAACAGGGCCTATGACCTGGCCACCATTATTGGCAATATTTAAAATACCTAAATCTTTAGCGGCAGTTTTTTGTGAAGGAAGAACGTCAATATTTAAGGCTTGATCTAAAGAGGAGAAAATACCATATCCAATACCTGCAATTACAGCATAAACGAGCATCATATAAGCTTCTTTATTAAAGCTTGGGACAATGCAAGCAATGGCAATTAATAGTGAGGCTAAAACTACTGGCCATTTACGCCAGTGCAAGCGATCGGCAATAGGTCCTGAAACTAAAGATAAAATAATCGAGCTTATCATTATGATAGAGGAAATATATCCAATATAACTGGCGGCGTCAGTTTTTTCTAAAAGAATATAATCGGTGAGAATATAGAGCTGATAGCCTGAAACGGTAAATTGAGCGGAAACTACAAATAATTTACCAAATAGGGCTAAATAATAATCACGGCAATCACGCAAGGGGAAGGCAAAATTATCTGCTAAATTCTTTAGGGTTAATCTCTCAACAGGCATATTGATGGTGCTTTTTTCACGTAAGAATATTGATGAGATTGGACCTGAAAGCAGAGCTAAGATGGCCATTAATAGCACGCCATAATACTCATTTACACCAATGAAGAAAGAAGCTAAGATTTGACCGCCATAATTACCTACAGAAAGGCCTATAGCATACATTGAAGAAATTGTGCCACGATGACGAGGTGCTACTCTATCTGATAATACTGCAATTAAAGGAGCAACAATTGCATTTAAAAAAATCATGTAGATAGCATCCCAAGCTATGATGGCGGTGATGGAATTAGCTGTACCCCAAAAATAGATACTAATAGCTGCACCAATAGAACCAAACCATAACCATGGAGTGCGACGACCAAAACGAGATCTAGTTCTGTCAGACCAAGCTCCTTCTAAGATATTCGCAAGAGTTGAGACTACCATGGCGATAGCAGACATTGCAGCTAAAGCGGTGGCCTTAGCCTCTGGATCGATTTCAGCAATTCTGGCAGGAACTAAAACGCCTACCATGCCTAAATAAGAACCCAACCATAAAAGTACACCAATAATTAAGGCAATACCTTCGCGTAAAGGTAGTTTGGGCTGTTGCGCATCAGTAGGAGTAATCCAGGTACTAGCAGGATTTTCCATACCTTTATTTAAAAGTGACATAATATTTCCTCAATAAAAATTTAATGCTTAGGCTAAAAGTGCGCACTTAATTTAACCTTATGCCGGTATTTTAAGAGGATGTTAAATTTTATGCAGTGGATAATTTTTCCTTATGACTGGAAAAAATTGCTAGTTTTAAATTTATGTGATACAAGCCGCAAATCTTAGCCTTTTTTGATTTTTTATCAAACTTTAGGCGCATAAAAACTCGTACTTAAGTTTAAGGGTGTAGTAGAGAGATGATTAGAAAAATGAAATTTTTCTAAGCTCTTGTGTTTTGCTGTTCTATATTGCCTAATGATACAAAAGTGTTTTTCCAAAAAAGTTTCTGACATATAGTCAGATAATTCTTTTTACAAATTAGCAAACTTTTTGTGATTTTTAAAAAATGGCCTAATTCAGAAATTGCAACTTTTGGAGGATAAATGACCAGAAGCATCTTCTCCAGTGAATGAGATTCAAATCCAAAACGGTATCTGTCAAGATACCGTAAGTGTCCAACATGTGGATATATCAAAAAATAATCGATTTTCACAGGCTATCATCTTATGTACAAATTGTGGATATGCAACTAATGCAGATGAAAACGTAGCGGGAAATATCCAAAGGGCGGGTAGATTAGGAAGTGAACTTTAAAAGAGTCATCTTTGAAACTCTCTGAAGCTAGATAGTAATGAAAGCCGAAGAGGCCTTCTTGCTTTAGCAAGGGGAGGAAGTTAATTTTAGATATGAATATCAAAAAATTTTTTTTAGCATCGTTATCTTTGATTAATTTCTGATATAATCACGAAGTTTAAAACAAGGACATAAAAATGAGTAATGCTATTGTAATCGCAGTTGATGGCCCAGGCGGAGCAGGAAAGGGAGAATTAACCCGTCGTATAGCTTCAGCTTTAGACTTTGAACTTTTAGATTCAGGCGCTATCTACCGTGTATTAGCTTATGCTGTTCGCAAAGCAGGCTTAGCCTTGTTTGATGAGGACTCGGTACTTCAAGAGGCAAAGCTTTTAGATTTGCATTTTGAGACTACTGATACTGGCGTTGTTGTATTTTTAGGTGACGAAGATGTTACCTCTGCAATTCGTACTGAAGAGGCAGGAGTTAACGCAAGTAAGGTAGCAGCTATCAGTTCTGTAAGAGCGGCTTTATTACAAAGACAGCGTGATTTTTTACGTGATCCTGGTTTAGTCGCTGATGGCCGAGATATGGGAACAGTAGTTTTCCCTAAAGCTCAGGTCAAGATTTTCCTTGATGCTACAGCTTCTGTGCGCGCTCAAAGACGTGTACAGCAATTAAAGCAGAGTGGCAAAGCTGCGCGGATACTTGTTGGCAAACCAACCATCATCCAAC
>URKL01000147.1 GCA_900548485.1 uncultured Succinatimonas sp. | reverse complement strand
GGTGAATCGGTGAAAACTCCTCCTCGTATCGTTGCCGTATAATTTAATTTTCAGGAACAGCGTAAAAACGCAAACGCTCCTGAAAAAAGCGTAGCGTCCCGTTCCAACTGTTAAACTTTCAGTGACAAGGGACAACATATGACAAATCCTCTCTTCCAGAAAGATATCATCTCTATTTCTGAATTCACAAAAAACCATATTGAACTGGTACTCAAAACAGCTCGTGAACTCAAAGCAAATCCGAGAAACGATTTATTAAAAGGCAAACTTGTCGGTGTTACCTTCTTTGAAGGATCAACCCGTACTAGATTATCTTTTGAAACCGCCATTCAACGTTTAGGTGGTCGTGTTATCGGTTTCTCTGATGCCACAAATACCTCTTTAGGTAAAAAAGGTGAAACCTTTGTGGACTCCATGCGCATCATTACCTCATATACTGATGCCCTAGTCATTCGTCATCACCGTGAAGGTGCTGCTCGTTTAGCTGCAGACATCTCGCCGGTACCGGTTATCAATGCTGGCGATGGCGCTAATCAACACCCGTCTCAGACCATGCTGGATTTATTCAGTATTTATGAGACTCAAGGTCGTTTAGAAGAAATTAGCATTGCCTTCGTAGGCGACTTAAAATATGGCCGTACCGTTCATTCTTTAGCCGAAGCCTTATCTTTATACAATGCCAGAATTTACTTTGTATCTCCTGAATCTCTGGCAATGCCTGAATATATTTTAAAAGATCTTGATGCCCATGGAATCAAGTATTCTATTCACGAGACCCTTGAAGAAGTAATGCCTAAGGTTGATATTCTCTATATGACCCGCGTGCAAAAAGAACGCTTTGATGAAGCCGAATATCAGCACTTAAAGTCTAAATTCATCCTTACCCCTGAAAGCTTAGTTGATGCTCGAGAGAACATGAAGATCTTACATCCGTTACCACGTATTGATGAGATCGTATCAAGTGTTGATGCTAGCCCGCATGCTTACTACTTCAAGCAAGCAGCTAACGGTGTTTATGCTCGTGAAGCCCTTTTAGCCTTAGTTTTAAATAAGGAGATCTAATATGTCTGTATCTACCGAAAACAAAGACAAGCTCATGGTTGAAGCAATTGCTGACGGTACTGTAATCGATCATATTGCTCCAGGTCAGGCAATCAACATCTTACGTATGTTCAAGTTCTTAAGCCGCAACAATCAGTTAACTGTAGGCTTCAACTTACGTTCAGGTGATATGGGCAAAAAAGATATCATTAAAATTGCCAATGTTGTCTTCTCTCCAGCTGAGACTGAACAACTCTCTATCTTAGCTCCAAATGCTACTATCAATCAGATTGAAAACTACAAAGTAGTCGATAAATATAAGTTACGTTTACCGCGCGAAACTGTAGGTGTATTTGCCTGTCCAAATAGCAACTGCATAACTAATGTTGAAAAAGATGCTACTCCGCGCTTTAAGATTTCTAAGGAAGGTGATGTGGTTATGATGCGTTGCCACTACTGCGAAAAAGTCTTTGAGCGTGACATTATCTTAAAACATAACGGATTAGAGTCTTAAAAAAATTTTGTAATTTAACTTATATTTTTAAACTAAATTCTCCGATAAAAAGGCATCTTTGATGCCTTTTTTAATCATAAGTTATAAATTAATTTTTAATTGACAAAGATATTATTTAATTTTATTTTTTTCTTAAAAACACTAGAGTTTCAATATGATTAGTATACGGAAACATATCAAAGCCTTTAACTGCTACTAATTCAAAACCTAAGTCTAATAATTTTTTTAAATCTCTTTTGAGTGCTGTTAAAGCGCAGAATATCAAACTCAAACAAGCCCCTCTAGGCAATTTAGCTAAACTTTCACAAGTTTCATCTCCTAAGCCCACTCGAGCAGGATCAGCTATCACGGCACAAACCTCAGAACTTATACAAGAGGCAATCTTTTCTTTTAGATCTCCTGCGATAAAGCTAACATTGTCAACTTGATTACAAAGAGCATTGTCTTTAGCTGCATTAACCGAAGCCTCAACAATTTCAATACCGGTTACATGTTTAAAATGACGGCTTAAACCTAATGTCATAGTACCTACACCGCAACATAGATCTAAAGCCTGATTATGTTGCTTAGCCTTAAGACAAAAATCTACAGCTTCATTATAAATTTGCTGAGCAATAGCATGATTTACTTGTAAAAAAGTAGAAGGACCGACTTTAAATTTGTAATCAAAAAAAGTCTCTTCTATATATTGAATTTCCCCTATTGAAAGAATCTCTCCTTTTATAACAGAATTGCCTTCATAGGGATTTATACAGATAAATAAAGCTTTAACATTAAATTGTGTAGCTGTTACTTTAAATTTTTCAATTAAATCAGAATTTGGAGAGCTAGCAACAATCAACATCGCAAGTCGCTCTCCACAATCTCTAAGTAAAAGGCTTTTTAAAATGCCGCTTTTTAAAGTTTCATCATAAACATCGACCTTCTCTAAAGCCTCACAAAGCTTTAAAGAAAAGTCTGTAAACCATTGTGGCTCTAAAACACAAGATCTTATCTCCTCAACTTCATGCGTACGCTGTTTATAAAAACCGTTTATAAGTTTTCCTGAAGACTTAGCAAAATAACGTATAGTTTTGTTTCTAACAATCTGAGAAAAATCGCTTGCCACAACCTCAGGAACAGGATATTTAAGGTTAATATCAGCTAAAGCTTTAGAAATCAAATCCCGTTTGTAATTTAAAGTCCATTCATATTTAAAAGATCCTAAAACACAAGCTCCACCTAAAGATTTAACTTGTGTAGAATCAGCACGATTTGGATTGGGCTTTACAATATTTATAAGTTTACCTGGACATCTTTTAGAACCTTTAACAAAAGGCTCGCCAATGACTATTTCTACCTCCTCTAAAGGTAAAGCACCCTTAACATATATTTCTTTATCCTCAAGAAAAACAATGCCTTCACCCTTTGGTGATAAAGAATGTACCTTACATATGCAAGTTTGCTCTTTCATAACTATAATAACCTTACTGAGGAGAAAAAATTTCCATATTATTATATGGGATAGTTAAAAAGGATATAGTCCATGAAAGCAAATTCTTTATTAAAAGTTACCGTCATTGGCTTAGCTCTTGGTACCTTGGTAGCCTGTACTAATGCTCCTACACGCGTTGGTAATGTGTCTACCTACTATGAGGGAACGATCACCTCTCTTGAGCTCATAGATGTCGATACTAATAAATACAACAGCTCTAATAATGCTATGTTAGGAGCCATAGGTGGCGCTCTTTTTGGAGGTTTAGTTTCCGACCATTCCACTGGAGCCTTAATCGGTGGTGCTCTTGGAGGTTTAGCTGGTGCAGGCGGTTCATATCTTGGTAACCGTAACGAAGGTGTACGCATGACAGTTAATACAAGCAATGGACCAACTATCGTAGACACCTACTTCAACTGTAAGTTAAAGATAGGAAGCAAGATACGTCTACTCTCAGGCAGTAATAATGGCGAGGTACAGGTTTACTATAATGGCGCTTATAGAACTGTTACAGAACAAACTCAAGCTGACTGCCCTACCACCTATAACCGCTTAAAAAATAGCTCAAGTCGTAATGATTAACTGTCTTTTCTAGCTTAATTATTAAATTTAATAGCCACTAATTTTTTTAGTGGCTTTTTTATTAAAAATAAATTTATATTTTTCAAAGAAATAACTTTATTTGATAAAAATTACACATATTTAACAAATTAAGAATTTGTTTTTTACCTTCAGTCTTTAAATTATGCCTTGTAAATGAACTGGGAAATAAAAAACTGGAGTTTTTATGAAAAAAATTGCTTTTTCTGCAATCGTATTAGGTATGGCCATTGCCACCTGTGCTTCTGCTTCCACTGATGTTAGCGTTTATAATCGTGCAGTTGCTGGTGACATCACTGTTCAAGGTGGTGCTCGTCGTATTCACGGCAACATGGCAGAAATGTATCAATCTGAAATCGAATTGGCTCAAAAGCAACATGCTAAAAATGTTATCCTTTTAATCGGCGACGGTATGGGTGATAGCGAAATCACCGCTGCTCGTAACTTTGCTTTAGGTGCTGGTGGTTCTTTCAAGGGCTTAGATGCATTACCTTTCTCCGGTCAATACACTCACTACTCCTTAGATAAAAAGACTCACAAGCCTGACTACGTAACCGATTCTGCAGCTTCAGCAACCGCTTGGTCTACTGGTGTTAAATCCTACAATAAAGCTATTGGCGTTGATGTAAATGGTAAGAGTGTTCAGACCATTATTGAATTAGCCAAGAAGAATGGCTTAGCTACTGGCGATATCTCTACAGCTGAAATCCAGGACGCTACCCCGGCTGCTATGTTAGCTCACGTCTCTCACAGAAAGTGCTATGCTCCGTCTTCTACCACTAAACTCTGCCCTGAAGAGACCTTAGATAAAGGCGGTTTAGGTTCTATCTCTGAGCAAATCTTAAATACTCGTGCTGATGTTACTATGGGCGGTGGTGCAGCTTCTTTTAATGAGCAAGCTACTGCTGGTGAGTATAAGGGCAAGACCCTCTTAGATCAGGCTAAAGAGCGTGGCTATGTTGTTGTAAATAATTTAGATGAGATGCTTGCTGTTAAGGCCGCAAATCAAGACGCCCCTGTATTAGGTTTATTTGCTGATGGCAATATGCCAATTAGATTAAAGGGACCGCAAGCTACCTTACATGGTAATTTAGAGAAGCCTGCTGTTAAGTGTGAATTAAACGACAAGCGTGATGGTTCTGTTCCTACCTTAGCTCAGATGACTCAAAAGAGTATTGAGTTATTAAGCCAAAATGATAAGGGTTTCTTCTTACAGGTTGAAGGTGCTTCTATCGATAAACAAGCTCATGCAAACAATCCTTGTGGTCAGTTTGGTGAGACTATGGACTTAGATGAGGCTGTACAGGTAGCTTTAGACTTCGCTAAGAAAGATGGCAATACCTTAGTTATCGTTACTGCCGATCACGCCCATGCAACACAGATTGTTTACCCTAATGCCAAGGCTCCAGGATTTACTCAAGCTGTTATCACCGCTGATGGTGCCCCTATGAGCATAAGCTATGGTAACTCTGAGGACGTAAATGATGCAGGTCATACCGGTGCTCAGTTACGTATCGCAGGTTACGGTCCAGGTGCTCTCAATGTAATGGGTTTAACCGATCAAACCGATTTATTCTTCACCATTAAAGATACTTTAGGTTTGAAGTAATAAAAAAATAAAGCCCCCTTTAAGTATGTAGGGAACATACAATTAACTCCTTAGACTAAATCTAAGGAGTTTTTTTTTCTAAATGAAAACGGTAAATATACCTACGTTATGACTGACAAAAGTCAGTGGTTCTTCCGAGGATCTGTGGGAGCTCTGAAAATAATATAACAATATTCATATTC
>URKL01000146.1 GCA_900548485.1 uncultured Succinatimonas sp. | reverse complement strand
AGAATTTTGTGTTTAGCCCCCCAGTGGACAATGATCTGCTGGGTTTTCTTGTCTCTTCCTAGTAATAAAATAAATCTATTATAATAGATTTACTGTCTATTATATTGTACAAAAATTACTTGCAACAACCACATATTTGATATACATAAGGTCTCTTTAAAGGTAAGATCTTTGTCGTCAAATTAAAACATTTTCAAGGAATTTGCTATGCAGAAAAGATCTTATGATATTCAAGGTATGTCATGTGCCGCCTGCGCAGCTAATGTCGAGCGCGCCGTTAAAAATATTTCTGGTGTTAGCGATGTGAATGTGATGCTTATGAACAATCGCATGACTTTATTAGCTGACGAAAATGTTTTACAAGAAGGCGTAATTGAGGATGCGGTTTCTAAAGCTGGCTATAAAGCTAAAATTGCTTCAAACGCTAGTAAAGTGAAGCTTGCAGATAATTCTTCTGCACAAAGACAAAAATTACAGCTTATTTTAAGCGTAGTGCTTACAGTTTTGCTAATGAGCATTTCTATGGGCAATATATTTTCTTTAGGAGCTAAAACTTCAGCTATAGCGCAGTTTTTAATTACTTTAGCTGTAATGTTCTTACAGAGAAAATATTTTATAAGTGCTTTTAAAGCATTAGTTCATTTTAATTTTAATATGGATTCTTTAGTATCCATAGGTTCGCTTGCGTCTGTAGTCTTTTCTTTAATATCCTTCTCTAATATTGAAGATGGTATGGGATATGAGGTTTTAATGCATGAATATCCTCTATATTTTGAGTCAGCTGCAGGAATTTTAACCTTTGTAGCGGTGGGTAAATATTTAGAGGAACGCGGCAAGATAAAAACCACGGATGCTATTTCAAAGTTATATGATTTGGCTCCAAAATTTGTCACTATTTTTAAAAATGAGCAATATCAAAATGTACCCTTAGAAGAAGTACAAAGTGGGGATATTGTTATTATAAAAGCCGGTGAGCAGATAGGTATAGACGGCATCGTTGTTGAAGGGCAAGGGTTTTGTGATGAAAGTGCGCTCTCAGGAGAAAGTGCACCTGTAAAAAAACTTGTAGAATCACAAGTTTTATCTGCCAGTGTTTTACTTGATGGCTATTTAAAGGTTAAAGCTCAGGCTGTAGGAAGTGATACAACATTATCTAAAATTATATCTTTAGTAGATGAGGCTGCAACTAAGAAAGCTCCTATTGCAAGAATTGCTGATATTATCGCTTCATACTTTGTACCTGTGGTAATCATCATCTCTCTTTTGACCTTTATTGTTTGGTATTTTGTTATAGGTGCAAGTTTTTCTTTATCTATAAACTTTGCCATTAGTGTTTTAGTGGTTTCTTGTCCTTGTGCTTTAGGTCTTGCAACTCCTGTTGCAATCATGGCAGCAACTGGTAAGGCTGCTCGTTCAGGTATTTTATTTAAAAGTCCTGAGGTTTTAGAGAATTTACGTAAAGCTACCATCTTTGTTTTTGATAAGACTGGTACTTTAACCTATGGACATATGCAGATTGTTAAGATTATTACCAATCAAGACTACCCTGAGAATATGGCTTTATTGTTCGCAGCTTCATTAGAACAAAAAAGTTCTCACCCTTTAGCTAAAGCTTTTATCAATAAGGCTATGACAAAGAACCTCTTTGCAGTTGAAAATTATGGCTTTAAAGAAGGCTTAGGTGTTTTTGGTGAGATTATCTCTGAGCGTTATGCTGTAGGTAATTTAAAATATGCTAAAGCTTTAGGTATTGAGATTAGTAAAGACAATCTACATATATATGATGAGTATACCGCAAAAGGTTATACCGTACTGTTTTTATATAAAGGGCAAGAAATTTTAGCTTTGTTTGTAATTGGCGATGAGATTAAAGCCGAGGCTAAATTTACCGTTGATGCTTTACATAAAAGAGCTCTTAAAACCTTAATGCTTACAGGCGATACTGAAAAAGTAGCCTTAAATGTTGCAAATCTTGTGAATATTGAAGAGGTTAAAGCAGGACTTTTACCTCAAGACAAAGCTAAGATCATAAGCAACTTAAATGCAGCCTCTGAGCAGACTGTCATGGTAGGTGATGGTATCAATGACAGTGTATCTTTAACTCAAGCCCATACAGGTATAGGACTTGCCGGAACCTCGGATATTGCTGTATCGGCTTGTGATGTGGTGTTATTGCGAGAAAATCTTTTAGATATTGTCAATGCTTATGAAATATCAAAAAAGACTATCAGAATTATTAAAGAAAATTTGTTTTGGGCTTTTATTTACAATATAGTGTTTATTCCTGTTGCCGCAGGTGTTTTTTATAGCGCATATGGCTTAAAATTCACTCCCATGATGGCAGCTTTACTTATGAGTTTAAGCTCTTTATGTGTTGTAGCTAATGCCTTAAGACTTACAAAAATTAAATTAGAATTTTATAAAGATAAAAAAGAAGAGAGCGAACTTATGACTAAGACCATTAAAATTTCTGGTATGCATTGTGAACACTGTGTTTTAGCTGTAACTAAGACTTTAAAAGCATTACCTGGAGTTAAAGATGTAGAAGTCTCTTTAGAGAAAGGTGAGGCTGTAGCTTCTATTCCTGAGGTTATAAACGACAGCATCATCAAAACCTCAATTGAAGCTTTAGGTTTTGAGGTTAAAAACATCGACTAGAGGTAAGCATGTTAGATGCCATAGATTTGCAATTACTGAAGCTTTTGCGAGAAAATTGCCGCCAAAGTTTAAGAGACTTAGGTAAGGTTGTGAACTTAAGTGCTCCTGCGGTTAATGCTCGTTTAAAACGTTTAGAGGATAGTGGGGTAATCTCAAGTTTTACCCTCGCAGTTCATCCTAAAACAGTAGGGATAAATCTTGAGGCATTGATTTTTATTGACATGATGCCCTATGTTTACAAGCAATTTTTGAGCTTTATAAAAAAGCATCTTTCAGTTTGTTCTTGTGAACGTATTACTGGAGAGTATTGCTTTATGCTAAGAGTTGGCTTTAAAGGTATTGAACAGCTTTTAAGCTTTGTTGAACTCTTAGAAAAAGATTATGGCAAATGTAAAATCTCCTTGGTTTTAAAACGCGAGATTTCCGAACGTATAGCATTAGATGCTGACGTTTTTAAAGAATAAAAAAAACATCATCAAAAGGAACACAAAAATGTGGGATTACACTGATAAAGTTAAAGATCATTTTCTCCATCCACGCAATGCCCGTGTTATTGAGGACGCTAATGCTGTAGGTGACGTAGGTTCTATTATCTGCGGTGACGCTTTACGTTTAATGTTAAAGATTGATCCTGCCACTGAGACTATTACCGATGCTGCATTCCAAACCTATGGTTGTGGCTCTGCTATCGCTTCTTCCTCTGCATTAACCGAAATGTTAAAGGGCAAAACTTTAAAAGAAGCTGAGAAGATTTCAAATCAGGATATTGTTGATTATTTAGGCGGTTTACCTCCAGAGAAGATGCACTGCTCTGTTATGGGTCGAGAAGCTTTAGATGCTGCTATTGCCAATTACCATGGTCAGTCATATGAGAATTCTCATGATGACGGCGAGTTAGTTTGTCACTGCTTCGGTGTTGGTATTAACAAGATCAAAAAGGCAGTATGGGAAAATCATTTGACTACTGTTGAAGAAGTTACCAACTACACTAAAGCTGGTGGTGGTTGCGGTAGTTGCCGTATGCGCATTGAAGAGATCATTGATGAGGTTTGGGTTGACTTAGAGAAGTGCGGTGTACCACGTCCAGGTTATGTGCCGACTCCGATCCCGTCTATCACTATTGCCACAGCATCAGCTGCAGCTACTGCAGTTAAGGCTGCAATTGATGAGAAGACCAGAACTTCTCCGATTTTTAATGAGGTCAATGAGATTTTACAGGAAATTTCTAAGGGCTTAGAAGAGGATGGTTCTAAGGTCGAATTAGACACTATCAGTGGTACTGATGTTGTTGTAAAACTCTCAGGAGCTGCAGCTAAGGGCATGATGCGCGATATGACCATAGATTATATTGCTAAGAAGTTAACCGACGGTACTGGTCGTGCAATCAAGGTCTTAACCAGATAAGGAAGTATTAAATGGATAATATGAATTTAGGTGTCGGTTTAGGTGGTATTTATTTAGATAATAACGCCACAACTCAGATCGACCCTTTAGTTGTTGAGGCTATGCAGCCTTATTTAAGTGTTTATTTTGGTAATGCTTCTTCGCAGCATGGTTATGGTGTTCCAGTTGAGAAGGCTATCATCAAAGCCCGCGAGCAGGTAGCTGATTTCTTAGGTGCAGAGCACCCCGATGAAATTATCTTTACCTCTTGTGCCACTGAGTCTGATAATACTGCTTTATGGTCCGCTTTATGGTCACAGCGTGGTAAGGATGAAATTATTACCACTCCTATAGAGCATCCGGCTATCATGCAGACTTGTGATTTCCTTTCTACTCATGGTGCTAATATTAAGTACTTAACAGTGTCTAAGAAAGGCGATCTTGATCTTAATGAGTTTGAGTCTTTATTAAGTGAGAGAACTGCATTGGCTTCTATTATGTGGGCTAACAACGAGACTGGTAATATCTACCCAGTACCAGAGTTAGCTGAGATTGCTTACAAGCACGGTGTTATGTTCCATACTGATGCTGTACAGGCTGTAGGTAAGATCAATGTTGATGTTAAGAACACGCACATCAATATGCTTTCCTTCTCAGGACACAAGATCCATGCTCCTAAGGGCGTAGGTGTCCTTTATGTACGCCGTGGTACCCGCTTCACTCCATTTATGAAGGGAGGTCATCAGGAGCGCGGTCGTCGTGCCGGTACTGAAAACGTACCTTATATTGTAGGTTTAGGTGTAGCTTGTGAACTTGCTAAGAAGAATTTGAGCGTAGTTGCAAGCCGTGTTAAGGCCTTAAGAGATAAGTTAGAGCAGGGTATTTTAAGCTCCATTCCTGAGTGTTTTGTAACTGGTGATGAGACTGCAAGAACTGATAATACCTTAAATATTGCTTTTAAGTTTATTGAAGGCGAGGCTATTTTACTTATGTTAAATGAGTATGGCATTGCAGCTTCTTCTGGTTCTGCTTGTTCTTCTGACTCTTTAGAGCCATCTCATGTTATGCGTGCTATGGGAGTTCCTTTCTCTGCAGCTCACGGCACTATTCGTTTCTCTCTCTCTCGTTTCACCACTGAAGAAGATGTGAATAAGACCTTAGCAGAATTACCACAGATCATTTCTACCTTAAGATCGCTATCTCCATATTGGAATGAGAATAAGCCTAAGATTAAGGGACTTGATCATGAATTTGATGCTGATAGTACCGAAGTTCGTGCTTAATTAGTTTAAAAGTACACTTAGTATTAACCCCGTTATTGACAACTTCCAAGTAGCGTTCGTAATCATTAATCTGACGATAACGCTTTTTCCAAAATTTCGGA
>URKL01000145.1 GCA_900548485.1 uncultured Succinatimonas sp. | reverse complement strand
AGTTACTCAGGACTTGGCTGACAATTCCACTGTGAGTTTCTCCTTGAGCATTAACTGAGATTCGAGCTTTCTCATCATCTCTAGACCACATAGCTGAGAAGCCACCATTAAATGATAAATTAGAGTTTTTTTGATAATCAATGTTAACTTGTGCCCCATCATCAGCAAAAATTGACATATTGCCAAAAGCGTTAGGATCTGATGAATTAATATTTTTTGTATCAATATTAAGTATGCCACCTTCACTTCCACATATATCTAAAATTGAATTATTAGTTGCAAAGACGGCAATATTATCAGCATAAGTTCCACCATAAGAGCCACCGCCCTTTAGGGTAATATTTTTAGAGTCTATTTTTAAATAAACACCGCTATCATCACGATATTTTTCATTTGAGCCACTTAAATATATTGCTTGAGATTGATTACCGTTTGCATCAATATTTACCGAATCTGCTTTTATATGGACATTGATTGCTGAATTATTTGGTTTATAAGATGAAGTTGTTGTTGCAATACTAATACCAATATTATTTGAATTTATAATAAAATTCTTAGCATCAATATTTATATCTTGTCTTATATTATTACTAGTTATGTAATTGCTAAGATTTAGTCCTGAAGAACCAGAAATAGTAAAGTCATTAGCAATTTTTATATCCTGTTTGTATTGAGCATTATTATCTAGTAATTTAGAGTAAAAACCACTGGTCTTAAAATTATCTGCGTTGACAGTTAATGAACCTTCTGTAGCTCTAAAAATCTCAAAAATATTATTTACCACAACATCCTTAGCATTAATTGTAGAATCACCCGTTCCTAAACTAATCTTTTCTTGGATATAGTCATTTTCAGGATCGTTAAAATTTACGGTATCTGCAAAAGATGATGTCGAACAAAAAGTCGCAACAGCTAATGATAAAATAGATTTCCTCATTTGTACTCCTCTACTCAATATTTAAATAATCATCTTTATCTAGGTTATCAAAAAGATAATTTTTTACTTTTTTTGTCTTTAAAACCTAGTTAACACTATTATTCTAAACGATTTTTTTCCATATTTTATTAACTATATGCTTTTGCTCCAATTATTGTTAAATATCTGTTTATAATCATGAGACCAAAAATCTAAAATAATCTAAGAAGCTTTATTAAAAGCCAAAGAAAGTCACAGAGAAAATATCTTCTTTGTTAAGATATAGAGTTGTAAATCGTAGAGAAGATTAGAGTAAATTTTTAATTATTTATAAATAGAGGTTTTTTTACGATACTCAGAAGGTGTTGTCTTTATTCTTTTCAATACGTAACGGCTAAAATAGGATACTGAAGAAAAATTCATTTGCTCAGCGATTATATTTAAAGGAAGTTCCTTATGTCGCAATAAACGAGTTATTTCTTGAAGAGTGAAACAGTCTATCCAATAAGTAGCAGGTTTGCCACTCACCATTTTACATATCTCTGATAGATAGTGAGGAGTGATGCAAAGTTTGGAAGCATAAAAATCAAGATTTCGGTTTCGTTTAAATTCACCGTTATATAACAATTCTATGAATTTTCGTAACAGCAAAGTTATTCGTTCCGACACCTGTAAGTCTTTGCTGTCACGTGCGTGAATATCGTAGAGATCGAGAATATGTGTCGTAAGCAGGCTACCGAGAAGTTCCTCTAAAAAAAAATGATCTTTATCTTCCATTCGCTTTTTGATATACAGCAAAGCATCCATACATTTGTGAAAATCTAAGGATGAAAGTTGCATAACCGGATTTAGTAAAAGTGAAAGATGCCCGATAATGCCATAATTGCTACGAATGGCAATCGAAGTTACAAACGTATCTGACAAACTCATCAAGATCCCTTGAAAGTCATTGGATATAGAGAAATCAGACACGAGTGATGAACAAGGTAGAATTACATAATCTCTCGCCACAATGTTGTAGTGAGTATTTTGAAACGTAAACCCCATATTGCCATTGCTACACAGAATATGAGCTATACGCCCATCATATTGTAAGGACTTAAACTCTTGCAAGGTATCAGCAAAAATTATTCCGTTAAATTCTTTATAGTCCATATCTCTTATCTATTTTATTACAAAGATAGCAAAAACCACGAATAGTGAAAATTTCCCCCAGAATAGTGGCACGCTTAAATAAAAGGCTTGATGTAATATTAATTAAACCTAAATAAAAGTTCTATTTTAAATTTATATCAAAAATTAAAATCAAAGAAAATATGAAAAATGTAAGATTAAACAACGGCGTAATGATGCCTGCTATCGGATTTGGAGTATTTCAAATTCCTAAAAATGAAACTGAAAGAGTAGTAACTGAAGCTATCGAAGTTGGCTATAGAAAATTTGACACAGCTGCCGCTTATTTCAATGAGGAACCATTGGGTAATGCTATCCGTCAAAGTGGAATCAAACGAGAAGATCTTTTTATTACTACCAAATTATGGGTACAGGACTACGAATATGATGATACTTTACGTGCATTTGATCTTTCGATGAAGAAGCTTGGATTGGATTATCTTGATCTCTATCTGATGCATAAACCTTACGGAAACTATTATGCCGCATGGCGGGCAATGGAACGCCTTTATAAAGAAGGCCGTATTCGAGCTATCGGAGTAACAAGTTTCTCTAATGAGCGTCTGCAAGACTTATTTCTGCATAACGAAATAAAACCTGCTGTAAACCAACTTGAAACACATCCTTTTTTCCAACAACAATCTGCCAATGAATTCTTACGGCAGGAAGACATCCAACATGAGGCGTGGTCACCTTTTGCAGAAGGTCTAAATGACATATTCAATCATCCCACATTAAAAATGATCGCCAAACATCACGATAAAGGTGTAGGAGCAATTATTCTTCGTTGGTTAAATCAACGTAATGTAGTGGTTATTCCTAAATCCATACACAAAGATCGCATGATAGAAAATTTTAACATCCTTGATTTCACACTCTCTGAAGAAGAAATGGCAGCCATAACTTTGTTAGAAACAGGTAAAAGTCCCATTTACGATGACATGGATTTGGCAACTGTAAAAGCTATCGGTTTGCACACAATTCATGATTAAAATCTAATGGACTATTCAATATGAAGTATGGAATTTTAGGAACAGGTGACGTTGCCTATTTTATCGGTAGCAAACTCATAGCACTAGGACACGAGGTCATGCTAAGTTCACGTAATGATTCCAATGAGAAAGCAGAGATCTGGACAAAAGCTAATGGTGAAAGGTCTTTTTGCGGAACATTTTCTGATGCAAGCCGATTTGGAGAACGCATTTTTCTTTGTGTACGAGGCATCTATTCGACAGAAGTTGTAAAAACTGCCGGAGAAGAAAATTTGGCAGGAAAAATCCTAATAGACCTGACAAATCCTTTTATCTATAAAGATGGGCACATCTCTCTTGATCCTAGATGGAGCATAACAACTTGTCTTGGTGAAGAAGTACAGAAGCTATTACCACAAACGAAAGTAGTAAAAACTCTGAATTATTTATGCAGTTCTTTGATGACCACGCCTCAACAATTACCAGAAAATGCTACGGGGTTTTATTGTGGGAACGATACAGAGGCTAAAACGGCTGTTGCCAAACTATTAAAAGATTTCGGCTGGCAGGATACGATGGACTTAGGAGATATATCCATGTCCCGTTATACAGAAATGCTCGGTGCGTTCTGGCCTGCTGCATATGGTCAACTTAAACACATGCATTGGGGTTTTAAGCTTATAAGATAATAATTAAAGAAATATGAAAACAAGAAAACAGGAAAATTTAAAAGTCTCTGCTATAGGCTTGGCTTTAATTCTAGATTTTCCTGTTTTTACCAAATTTTGAGCACACAAAACCTCATACTTAAGTTTAAGAATGTAGAGGGATGATTAGAAAAATTATAGGCGAGCACTAAGAAGATCTGACGCAATCATTTAAGCTGATCCGGAGTTTTTCACCCCCCTAAAACTAGGATCTTCTTAACAGCTTTCAAGTTTTATTTTGGAATTAAAAAATCTTAAAATTTTTGTCTGTCGTCAGTATTTTTTAGTTAACTTTGTTTCTGTCAACCTCTTTTTTGTCTAGCTTTTTAATACCATCAGATCCTGTTTATAAGCGTATACAAGATAATAACTTTCACAAATATTTGTTTTGCTCATGTATAGCAATTTTTATTTATTAGCAATCCCAAAAGGGATATGCACTAACGGGATATTTTCAATATGTTCTAAATGCGTCATCTTATCATCAAAGAAAATATGTGGCTTCATCGCATTTAAAATTCTTGATTTTTCTATACCTCCGAGGAAAAAAGCTTCATCAACCTCGACTCCCCATTCTTTTAATGATGACACTACACGTTCATGAGCAGGGGCATTTCTGGCAGTAACAATAGCTGTTTTTAAAATGCGTTGATATTGTTTGTCATTTTCTGCCTTTTTCTTTTCAAGCTTCTGAAAAAAAGAAATCTTTTGCAGAAGTGGGCCTATAGGACCTAAAGGCAATGGCTCATTTGCATGCACTTGTTCATGTTGTAAGAAAGCCTTTACATTACCTCTGTTTTCAGAAAAAACTTTTTCAGAGTTATCACTTGCGATAACTCCATCAAAGTCAAAAGCAATTCTCAATTCTTTATCATTATCATCATCTTTAATGTAGTGTTTATTTAACACCCTTCCTGCAGGATTTCCCATATTTAAGGCAGATTTAACATCATTTTCATTTGCCGATAAAAATAAAGTTGCATTAAATGCCTGGAGATACTGAAAGTGAGATGTTCCATTGGTAAAGCAAGCTCTACTTATATTTAGACCATAATGCTTTATCGATCTAAATACTCTTGTTCCAGTTTCAGGACTATTTTTTGACATCAAGATAACCTCAACAGGTTCCTCCCCAGGAAAGGACTCATTAAGTTTTAATAATCTTTTAATAAAAGGAAAAGCTGCTCCTTTATCAAAAGGTATATCTACATTCTTTTCTTGATATTCTCGATATTTATCAACGCCCTGTTGTCTAAATACACTATCAGATTTATTTAAATCAAATAACGCACTTGAAGCGACAGCGATTACAAATTTTTTTTCTATAGGATATGACATATTATTTCTTCTGCTTTTTAATTTAATCTTGTATATACATAAAATATATAAAAAATCATATGGGCTATAATTTCAAGTATAGACACTTAAAAAAATAAGCGCCAAAATATGTAAAATTTGGAGCTTAATAAAAATAAACTCAAAATGTTGTAAGCCAGTAGTTTAGTATTTGTTAATCTGTTGTGAAAAAATGAGGAAAATTAAAGTAACACTTTGGCTTACCTTTAATTTTCTTTCTATTTCACAACTTCGATGTTCAAAAGAATAAAAAATCATTTTGCTTCCATATACCTACCCTTGCCAGGATTACAGTACTTACTTTTATTTTACC
>URKL01000144.1 GCA_900548485.1 uncultured Succinatimonas sp. | reverse complement strand
GAAACAGGCTGTCTCGAAAATAGAACAAACAGAGAAGTTTGACGATGAACGATTACAAGATGATATGAATTTTAGGTGGTTAGGATGCGCATTCTTTTAGTTGAAGATGATGAGCAGATTGCAAAAGCGGTAGAAAATGGCTTAAAAAATAAAGCCTATGCAGTTGATTGTCTCAATGATGGAAATGAGGCTGAATATGCCCCTGATGATATTAGCTATGACTGTATTT
This sequence comes from uncultured Succinatimonas sp., assembly GCA_900548485.1. Lineage (GTDB taxonomy): Bacteria > Pseudomonadota > Gammaproteobacteria > Enterobacterales > Succinivibrionaceae > Succinivibrio. The sequence continues at coordinate 5,226 of URKL01000144.1, read as the reverse complement.
TATTAGATTTAGGTTTACCTGGTATTGATGGGGTCACTCTATTAAAAAAATGGCGTTCGCGTAATATAAATACCCCTGTGATTATTATTACGGCGCGTGACGGTTTGGATGATAGAGTTTCAGGTTTAGATATTGGTGCTGATGATTATGTGGTAAAACCTTTTGATTTATCGGAATTATTAGCTAGAATTCGAGCTGTAACACGGAGATCTTCGGGGGCTTCACAACCTCATTTGAGTAATGGTATTTTAAGTTTAGATCAATTAACTCATGAGGTTTTAGTTCATAGTGAAAGTGGAGAGCATAAAGAACTTTTAACCGCTCGTGAATATGCATTATTAGAGGCTTTATTAAATCGTCCCGGAGCGGTTTTATCTCGAGAGACTCTTGAAGATAGAATTTACAGTTTTGGGGATGAAGTTGAGTCTAATGCTATTGAATTTATTATTCACAATCTACGTAAAAAAGTGGGTTCAACTAATATTAAGAATGTCAGAGGTGTAGGTTGGAAGGTCGCAAAGGGCGATTAGTTAGATCTCTTAAACTGAGATTATGCCTTATATTGTGCATTATAGGTATTATTTTCACTGCAGTAGTCAGTGCGCGTTCTTATCATAAAACTTTAAATGAGGCACGTTTATATATTGACGAAGAGATCTCGCAAATTGCCGATATAATCGTGGCATATAACATGCCTTTACCTAAACGCTGGTCTGGACCTATTTTTTTTGATAGCAATTTTTATAAAAATCGACCCCGCCGTCGTAATAATGAACTTTATGATGGCTCATTACTACAGCCATCACTATCAGATTTATTTGAGCGACATCGAGATATTATTATTGCTCCTTTATATACTCAGCCAGGTGATACCATCTTCATTCCTATGAATATTGATGATGGTTTGTATTCTATTTTAATCAATGACAATCGAGTACGTTGCTATATTGCAACTAATAGACAGGGAATTCGATTTGTAGTTGCAAGATCTTTATCGATTATTGATGAAGCAGTAGTTAGGGCTTTTAAAGCTTCATTGCTGGAGTTTTTAGTACTGATTGGGATCTATATTCCTACCGTGTTATTGATTATGAACTTAATGTTTTTACCTGTAAGAAGACTTGCTTTTGATATTGATAAGCGTAAAGAAAATGATCTGCGTCCTTTAGAAGCTGAAAAAATTCCGTCTGAATTAGATGTATTTATTGATGCTTTAAATAGATTATTTAATAAAACTTCTGATAGCTTACAAAATGAAAGACGTTTTATTGCAGATGCAGCACATGAAATGCGTACCCCATTGACGGCATTAAGTTTACAAGCTGAGGCTTTTAAAGAAAAAGGCCTTGATGTAGAGCAAAAAGAACAGCTTTTTGAATTACGCAAGGCAATTAGAAGACAACGTGATTTAACTACTAAACTTTTAAGTTATGCTAGAAGTCAGTGTACACAAAATCATGAATATCAAGATCTTGTGGTGAAAGAGTTATTTATTGATATTTTAGATGAATTGGGCGCTTTAGCTGATGATAAAAATATAGATTTTGGAATTGAAGGCGAAGTTGATAGCGTGATTCATAGCGATAAAAATACGCTTAAAACTATTTTAACTAATTTATGTAGTAATGCAATTAAATATACACAAGAGAATGGTCAGGTTGATTTAAGCTGTGAAGAAAATAATCGAGAAATTATTCTTTCAGTTAAGGACAATGGCTGTGGTATTCCAGAGGATAAACTCAATTTAGTTTTTGAACCTTTCTATAGAGTTGGTGGGGATACTGCTAAAATTTCAGGTACAGGCTTAGGCTTAGCAATAGTCAAATCTTCAGCTGAGGAATTAGGCGCTAAGGTTGAGCTTAGCAATGTAAAAGGTGGCGGCCTTTGGGCAAGAGTAAAATTTCCTAAGTTAAATAATCGATAAAAATTTCTATATATGCAAGATAAAAATAAAAACGCTTATACCGGAGCTTCTATTGAGGTTTTAAAAGGCTTAGAACCTGTTAGACGCCGTCCTGGTATGTATACAGATACAGTCAATCCTAATCATTTAGGTATTGAAGTTATAGATAATAGTGTTGACGAAGCTGTAGCCGGTTTTTGTAATAAAATTTTAGTAACTCTGCATCAAGATGGTAGCTTAGAGGTTGTGGATAATGGTCGAGGCATGCCGGTTGACCTTCATCCAGTGGAAAAGATCCCAGCAATTGAACTTATTTTGTCGCGTTTACATGCAGGAGGAAAATTCTCTACAGATAATTACCAATTTTCAGGTGGACTACATGGTGTAGGTGTCAGTGTAGTTAATGCCTTGTCTACAAAGCTTAAAGCTCGGGTTAAGCGTGATGGTAAAATCTATGAAATAGAATATGCTAAAGGTGAAAAAGTAACTTCTTTGCATGAAGTTGGTGCTTGTGCTAAAAAAGACACAGGTACAGGAATTCACTTTTATCCAGAAGCTGATTTTTTTGATAGCCCTAGTTTTGATGTTAAAAGATTATGTCATCAGCTTAAAGCTAAAGCTGTATTGTGTGAAAATTTAACCATAGTTTTTGTTAATGAAATCAATAATACAAGCGAGCAGTGGAGTTATAGCGGTGATTTAAGTGAATACTTAAAAGCACAACTTGACGGCATATTTGAACCAGTTGACACTTATCATGAGAGCGTAAAGGGTGAAGATTGGCTTGTAGAATGGGCTGTTTGTTGGGAAAACGATAATAAAGGGATTCAGAAAGTAGGAGAATCCTATGTCAATTTGATCCCTACCGTAGAAGGCGGTACGCATGTAAATGGTTTCCGCTCGGGTTTAACCTTAGCTATGCGTGAATTTTGTGATCTACAAAATTTATTACCACGTTCTTTGAAAATCGCACCTGAGGATGTTTGGTCAGGCTGTATATATGTGTTGTCTTTGAAGATGCATGAACCTCAGTTTGCAGGACAGACTAAAGAAAAATTATCTAATAGACAAATTGCCGGACAAATTGAGCAAGCTGTACGTGATCATTTTTCTTTATGGTTAAATAGCAATGTTGATAAAGGCAAGATTATTGCTAATTTAATCATCAATAAAGCTAAAGAACGTGAGAGTCAAGCTAAGGTTGTTGAGCGTAAAAAGACTGTGCGTGGACCACAGCTTCCTGGAAAATTAGTGGATTGTACATCAACAGATCCTAGTTTAGGTGAATTGTTTATTGTTGAGGGTGATTCTGCAGGAGGATCAGCCCGTCAAGCTCGCGATGCTAGTTTTCAAGCCATTTTACCTTTACGAGGCAAGATCTTAAATACTTGGGAAATTGGTGGACATACTGCTTTAAATTCTGAAGAAATTAGAGCGATTACTGTAGCTATGGGTATAGATCCTGATAGCGATGATTTATCGAATCTGCGTTATAACAAGATTTGCATTTTAGCTGATGCCGATGCTGATGGTTTACATATTGGTACATTATTATGTGCTTTATTTGTAAGGCATTTTACGCAATTAGTTCGTAAAGGTCATGTTTATGTAGCTTGCCCTCCTTTATACCGTTTAGATTGTGGCAAATTTATACCTAAACCCGGGCACGGAGGATGAGCAGCAAGTGGGCGTGTTTGACGCCAAAAGTCTGCTCAGCCGCGGCGGACTCATCCAAAATGTGCTGGCTGCCGTCGGCGGCAAGCAAACGGACCCGAACGCCGTCATTGACCAAATCGCCGATTTAATGAGCGACTACCGCAACATCGCCTGCGATGAGGACGGCAACAGTCTTTACAATGTAGGCATCGCCAACTACTGGACCGACAGTCTGAAAAACCACCCGGGCTACCTGTCCGGCACCAGCAACGAGCCGGCCATTTGCCGCCAAGTGGCGCAGAATATCGGCGCAGACAAAGTGTATGCCTTTAACTACGATTGGCGACTGGACGCCTGCGAAACGGCTGCCAAGCTGGCAGACTTTGTGGATCAGGTCAAGGCCAAAACCGGTAAAAAGCAAGTGACCCTGGTCGGCAGTTCAGAGGGCACGGTGATCCTCAGCGCCTACATAGATCAGTACGGCGATCGGGGTGACATCCGCCGTCTGGTGATGATCGACGGGGCACTCACCGGCGTGTCCGTCACCAAGCTATTTTGCCAGGATCTGCTGTTTGATGCGGATGTGGTCAAGAAATACTTGGACCGGGTGACCACCTCTTACCATAACCCGGACTTTGACTTTAGCCAGCTGAACCGGCTGGCAAACAGCCTGAATGTGGGCTACCTGTGCGACTTTTTGACCCAAGTAGCAGAGGACCCTGCACTGGTGGAGCGTGTGTATAACGAGATCTTTTACCCGGTGTTCGGCTGCATTCCCATGCTGTGGGAGTTTATCCCCTATGATGATTTTGACGACAGCGTGGATGCCATGACCGCCATCGGCTTTTTAGACCAAAGCAGCGGCCTGTACAAGAAGATCACCCGCTACCATAAGGTGCAAAAGCGCCTGCCCGGTAACCTGAAAGCCATGCAAAAGGCCGGCACCGATGTGGTGATCGTAGCCAACTACGGCCTGCCCAATATTCCCATCAACTCTGCGTATGCCAATCAGACAGATATTCTCATCGACACCAAATACGCTTCCGTGGGAGCCACCACGGCGGACTACGGCAAGACCTTGAAGCGCACCGGCGCCCATGTGTCACCGGACCGTATTGTGGACGCCGCCACCTGTTTGCTCCCCAACAACACCTGGTTCTTTAAGGGCGTGGCCCATGTGAACTTCTGGTACGACAGCCAAGCCACCAAATTCTTGGCCGGATTGATCACCAACCCGAAGAAAAAGCAGTCTGTGCAGACAGTAAAAGCCGCCACCGGCAACGGCCAGTTTGTCAATACGGACGAGAAGCAAAACATTGTACCCTTTAGCGCCGGCAAGAACACAAACACCAGCGGTACAAAGAACACCAATCCCAAGAACACCGCGACCGCAGCTGTTAAGTCCCCTGCCACCGGCGCCCATTGGAGCCTGGCAGTGGGCGGCTCCGGTTTGGCCGCCTCCGGCTTGCTCTTTGCCCTGTACGCTCTGTTTACCAAAAAGAAGAACGATGCAGCTACAAAATAATATCTGTACTTAAACCAGCGCCCCCTTGCATAAACAAGGGGGCATTTTTTTACCCAAAATTCGAAAAAATTGCGGGCCTATGTAGGCATCGGCCCCTACTTACCAATCCCTCCACCGCCTACAGCGGTCCCCCTCCCTTTAC
>URKL01000143.1 GCA_900548485.1 uncultured Succinatimonas sp. | reverse complement strand
CCCCTTGCTTTAGCAAGGGGAGGAAGTCAAAATTTTCTTTTACTCTATCTTAATATGGAGTAATTTATAACTCTGCCTTAGAAAAGGCAGGGTATTTGTTTTTGATTTATTCAATTTTAAGCTTTAACAAGGAGTCGGCGTTTAGCTTTTTTGAACGCCGGAATTTTCTGATGAACTATTCTGCAGATTGTCTAATCATCGGTAGTGGTGCCGCTGGTCTTACCTTATCTTTAGGAATTGCTGAAAAAGCTAAGGTCATAGTACTCTCTAAAGAGGATGCTTGTGCAGGTTCTACTAATTATGCACAAGGTGGTATTGCCGGTGTATACAATCTTAAAGACGATGATGATTCGTTAAAATCTCATATTCGCGATACCTGTATTGCAGGTGCAGGTTTATGTGATGAAAATACTGTGGATTTTGTAGCTCGTAATGCTCATGATTCTATTCAGTGGTTGATCGATGTAGGCGTCCCTTTTGATATAAAAGAAGAAGCTCAAGAAGCAGGACAGTCTCCTTACCATTTACACCGTGAAGGAGGTCATTCTCACAGAAGAATTTTCCATGCCGAAGATCATACCGGACGTTCTATTCAAGAAACTCTAATTGCCAGAGCTCAAGAGCACCCTAATATTACAATTTTAGAAAACAGAAATGCTGTTGATTTGGTTACAACCACTAAATTAGGTTTAGCTGGAAATCGTGTTTTAGGCGCTTATGTTTTAAATGTAGAAACCGGTCATGTTGAGACTATCCGGACAAAGTTTGTCGCCTTATGCACAGGCGGAGCTTCCAAAGTTTATCAATATACTTGTAATCCTGAGGTAAGTTCAGGTGATGGTATTGCCATGGCCTGGCGTGCAGGTTGTCGTGTCGCCAATATGGAATTCAATCAGTTCCATCCTACTACTCTTTATTGTGATGCTGATAGAAACTTTTTGTTAACTGAAGCTTTACGTGGAGAGGGGGCTCAGCTTAAGCGTCCGGATGGCACTAGATTTATGCAAAATTATGATGAGCGCTTAGAATTAGCTCCACGTGATATTGTAGCTCGTGCTATCGATCATGAAATGAAACGCTTAGGTGCGCCATGCATGTACCTTGATATCAGCTTTAAGACTCCTGAATTTTTGAAAAAGCATTTCCCGACAATTTATGAGCGTTGTTTAAAAGTTGGTATTGATATCACCAAGCAACCAATTCCGATTGTTCCTGCAGCGCACTTTACCTGTGGTGGAGTGATGGTAGATAAAAAGGCGAGAACAGATATTACTGGTTTATATGCTATTGGGGAATGTGCTTATACAGGTTTACATGGTGCAAATCGTTTAGCTTCTAATTCTTTATTAGAGTGTGTTGTTTATGGTAAGGCTGCTGCTACTAATATCTTAAAGCATTTAGATGATGACGATTGTGACGATTTTGTAATTCCTGATTGGGATGAAAGCTTAGTTGATAACTCTGATGAAGAGGTTATCATTACCCATAACTGGCATGAGCTACGTCTTACTATGTGGGATTATGTGGGCATTGTACGTACAAACAAACGTCTTGAACGCGCTTTACACAGAATTGAACTTTTGAAAAATGAAGTCTCTGAATATTATGCTAATTTCAAAGTATCACGTAATTTATTAGAGTTACGTAATCTTTTGGTGGTTGCTGAAATTATAGTTAGATCGGCTCAGGCTCGCCATGAGTCTCGTGGTTTGCACTATAATTTAGATTACCCGCAAACAGATGAGGTTGCAGTACCTACCATTTTAAGAAATAACCAGACACAATAAAGACATAAAGGGATCCTTGGAAAAGGATCCTCTAAGATCGAACTTGCATTAGGAAATGACCATGAAATTTGATTCCAAAAAAATTAAATATACCGGAGCTATTGCGGTAGGCGTATATGCGGCCTATTTGTTAGCTGTAGGCCTTATAAGCTCACCATCATCTGAGCTTTATAATCCTCAGCCTTTAGATGAGCAAGCAACAGAGCATGATAAAGCAGTAGTCATGGCTACAGCTTGTACTCAGGCTTTAGATGGTGAATTAAGTTCACTCTTTGGTTGGTTACCTAATGATTTAATGTTGGTTCCATCCATTTTAGACAATACTACAGCTTTCCAAAGAGGTGTAATTTACGCAACTCGCCCAGCTTCAGATATTATTGCTAAAACTGTAGCTCGTTTTGGTAATAATGATACTATCGATCCTAGATTAGCTGATGCTACTTCACGCTTCTTTACTTATAGTGAAAAAGTTTGGGGATTTTGGTTTATCTATGATGCTGAGGGTAAATACAAAGCGGGTATTAAGAATTGGCGTTCTTGGGCCGAAAGCATTGGTACTCCGGCAAAGAATGCAGGTGTTTACAATGTTAAATCCGATGACGTTTATTTGATTTTAAAATACTGTGACAGCATGTGTGATTATGCCTTAGGTATTCTCAACGATGAAAATATGGGGCATTTTGATTCTGATGACAATATTTATTATGTCAAAGGTATTGCTGCTGTAGTTACCAATGTTCTTCGTGGACTTATTACTATTGACAAGTCTGTGATTGAGCGTGGAGGTCAGGAAAACGTTGAGGAATGTTTAAAGCGCCTTGATTATATCAGCGAATTTAATCCTCTTTATGTTGCTGCTGGTGGAAACGCTATTGGTGATGCTATGTTGCCAAATCATGTAGCAGCAATTGCCAGACACTTTGATGTGGCAAACAATCGTATTGAAGATATTATGGAAGCTATGTCCAAATAATGGAAAAGCTTTTAAGGTGGTTTGAGAATTTAGTACCGCCGTTTCCTAAAGGGGACGGTGGACCACCTCCTCAAGGCCTTATAAAGTTTATTTGCTTTTATACCCGTAGCTTATGGAAGCTTTTATTAGCCATTGGCTTATTAAATTCGACTATTGCTGTGGGCGAGGCTTTATTCTTTGTCTGTTTAGGTCGTCTAGTAGATTGGACTACGGCTTCTTCTCGTTTTGAATTCATGCAAGAGCATGGTCCTCAATTGGCCATGATGTTGACTATTGCCGGTGTGATTTTGCCGGTAGCCTCAATTTTACATTCATTACTTTTGCATCAGAGCGTATCTTCAAATTACACCATGCAAATTCGTTGGCAGGTACATCGTTATTTATTAAGCCAATCGCTATCTTTTTTTAGTGATGAATTTGCTGGGCGCGTGGCAAATAAAGTTATGCAAACAGCTTTAGCGGTAAGAACAGCTGTTTTAAAACTTATTGATGTAGCAATTCATCTGCTTGTTTATATCGCAACTATGCTTTGGATGTTATCTAATGCAAATATATGGTTGTGTTTACCTTTAGGTATATGGTTAATCTTATATAGTTTTGCCTTGTTTTTCTTTATACCGCGTTTGCGAAAGGCGGCATCTTTACAAGCCGATACTCGCTCAGATATGGTCGGGCGCATTGTTGATAGTTATGCAAATATTTCGACTGTAAAACTATTTGGCGGTAAAGGGCGTGAAGCTTTTTATGCCCAAAAGGCTATGGGAAATTTTATTGGTTCAGAATATAAAGCCCTGAGAATTTTGACTCTATTTGATGTCAGTGTGCAATTGATGAACTATACCCTTTTGATAGCTTTGATTATGACTTCTTTATGGTTATGGGCCTCGTATTTAATTACACCTGGAGTTATAGCCATTGCTGTAGCTATCTCTATACGCATGATCAATATGTCGCGGTGGATTATGTGGGAGGTAGGGGCTATTTATGAAAATATTGGTACTGTATATGATGGTATGCAAACCATTTCTAAACCGTTAAGTGTAAAAGATCCCTCATCTCCTAAGGAGATTCATGGTTTTGATAAGGAAATTGAATTTAGAAATTTAAGCTTTGCTTACAATAAAGATCATGAGGTAATTTCTAATTTCAATTTGAAAATTAAGAAAGGCGAACGTATAGGTATTGTGGGACCTTCAGGAGCGGGTAAATCTACCTTAGTAAGTCTATTGTTACGTTTTTATGACCCATCATCTGGTGCTATTTTAATTGATGGGTTGGATTTAAGAGAGGTCAATCAAGACGAATTGCATGAGCTTTTTGCTATGGTATCGCAGGATCCAAGTCTTATGCATCGTACTATCGGCGAAAATATTATTTATGGTTGCGATAATGTGCAAAAAGAGGATTTAGAACAAGCTGCAAGACTTACCGATGCTTTAGGTTTTATTGAGAATTTATCTGATTATAGAGGTGGAAGTGGCTTTGACACCATGGTAGGAGAGCGAGGAGTTAAGCTCTCAGGAGGGCAACGTCAAAGAATTGCTTTAGCTAGAGTTTTAGTAAGATCTGCGCCAATTTTAATCTTAGATGAGGCTACCTCTGCTTTAGATTCTCAATCAGAGAAGATTATTGAACAAAATTTAAGAAATGTAATGCAAAATAGGACTGTAATTGCTATTGCCCATCGTTTGTCTACACTTGCTCTTATGGATAGGATTGTTGTGATTGATGGTGGTTGTTTGGTAGAAGAGGGAACTCATAATGAGCTTTTAGCAAAGCGCGGGCTATATTACCGCCTGTGGAATTTGCAAACAGGCGGCTTTTTAGGAGATTAAGCGAAAGCAAACTTTTCAGGATCGAGTCCACTCCAACCTAAATTATCCCCGATATTATTTAAAATCTCGAGATCGGTTGGCTCTAAGTTTATCTTATAAGCATCTAAGTTGCTTTGCATACGCTCTTTGTGACTTGACTTTACTAAGGGCAATACTTTGTGAGCAAAACAGAAGCTGATACAAATATTAGCAGCGGTTGTATTATATTTTTGAGCCATTTTGAGGATAATCTCAGCATTCATAAGAGCACCTCTTCCTAAAGGACTCCAGGCTTCAACTACGATACCATTATCTTGGGAAAGTTTTAAAACCTCTTTTTGCATATAGCCTGGATGAAATTCAATTTGATTTACCATAGGCGGAATTTCACTATCAAGCAGAGGCTTTAAATGTTCGCAGGTAAAATTAGAAACGCCGATAGATTTTACCTTGCCCTCTTTATATAAGTGTTCTAAAGCTTTCCAGGAAGATTTATTTAGTTCCTTATAATCTGGATATTTAGCTACAACTGCAGGCCAATGAATGAGGTAAAGATCGATATAATCAACACCTAAGTTTTTTAAAGATGAATCAAAAGCTTTTAAGGTTTTGTCATAACCTCTATCGGTATTCCAAACTTTTGTGGTTAAAAATAGATCTTCTCTCTTTATACCGGATTCTCTAATACCCTGACCAACCAATTCTTCATTATTATAAGCTTTAGCTGTGTCTATATGGGTATAGCCTAAGTCGATAGCGTTTTTTACAGAATTTATACATTCTTCTTTGTCGGTAATTTTAAAAGTACCATAGCCAATAGAAGGGATTTTTTTACCGTTTTTTAAAGTGTAATAAGTGTCCATGAGTAACTCCAAAATAAAAGATTAATTAATTTTTAATATAAATTTAAAAAAT
>URKL01000142.1 GCA_900548485.1 uncultured Succinatimonas sp. | reverse complement strand
AACTGTTCATCAATCTCAAATTGTAGTGGGCCTTTATCAAACGTCGTGTACCTTCTCTTGGTATATGGCCATGCTTAATTTCCGCTGGATTGCTAAGATGGGGGGTGTTGAAGGCATGCAAAAACGCAATATTGAAAAGTCTGAGCTATTATATAACTATATAGATAGCACTGATTTTTATCATTGCCCGATTGCACCGCAAAGTCGCTCTCGAGTCAATTGTGTCTTTACGCTTAAGGATGAACTTTTAAATAACGAGTTCTTAGCTAAAGCAAAAGAAGCTAATTTGATAGGACTTAAGGGCCATAAGGTTTTAGGCGGTATGAGAGCTAGCATTTACAATGCTATGCCATATGAGGGTGTTGAAGCTTTAGTTAAGTTCCTAAAGGAATTTGCCGATAGTCATAAATAAACAAGGACGCCGATATGGAAAAATACAGCCGTAATTTTTGGTATCAAAGTTACCCTTTGGATGTTCCGCATGAAATAAAAGGCTGTTGTTATGACAATATCGGTGCTATGTTTGACAGCGTCACTCAGGCTTTTGCTAGTCAAAAAGCTTATATAAGCTTTGAAAAAGCTATAACTTACGGTGAGCTGTCAGTTTTAGTTAATCGTTTTGCCGCCTACTTACAGCATGAGCTTAAGATCCAAAAGGGTGAGCATTTTGCGATTATCCTACCTAATACTATTCAATATCCTATAGCAGTATTTGCTGCCTTAAAGTTAGGCCTTAAGGTAGTAAATATAAATCCTCTTTATACTGAACGTGAGATTGAAAGCGTTTTAAGAGATTCAATGACAGAGTATGTATTAGCTTTAGACACTAATGCTAATACTCTAATTAAGGTACAAGAGCGCTTGAAACTTAAGGCGGTTATTTTAACCTCTTTAGGCGATTGTCTTGGAGCTGTTAAAGGCGCTATTGTTGATTTTGCGGTCAAATATATAAAGCATTTAGTCGAACCTTATAAACGTGAAAAATTTATTCTTTTTAAGCAAATTATAAAAAGAAAACCAGCTTATAAGCTTGAAAGTGTGGCTGTAAGTCTCGATGATATTGCCTTTTTACAGTATACCGGCGGTACTACAGGTAAACCTAAGGGGGCAATGCTTACGCATAGAAATATTTTAAGTAATGTTGCTCAAACCTATGCTATGTATGGTCCTGCTATAAATCGCGGCGAGGAGACTTTACTTACAGCATTACCTTTCTATCATATTTTTGCTATGACCATAAATATGATGTTTGGCTTTTTCTTAGGTAGTACGGGAATTTTGATTGTTGATGCGCGCGATTTAAAAAGCACTATCAAGGTCTTAAAGCATCATCCTGAGATTTCAGTAATAACTGGCGTCAATACTTTGTATAACGCTATGTTAAATCATGATGTTTTTTCTAAAGTAAAACTTAAAAAATTGCGTTTAGTTGTAGGCGGTGGTGCCGCTGTACAAAAAGGCGTAGCTGAGCGTTTTTTAGCCACTACAGGTTTATCAATTTTAGAAGGCTATGGCTTAACTGAGTGTTCGCCTTTATGTTGTGTTAATCCTTATACCACTCATGAATATACAGGGGCAATTGGTCTTCCTGTTCCCTCTACATTAGCGCGTATTGTGGATGCTAATACCCATGAGGAGATCACTTCTTTAGGAGTGCCTGGTGAACTTGAGTTTAAAGGTCCTCAAGTGATGCTTGGTTATTATCGTAATCCTGAGGAGACGGCTAATGTTTTTGATGATGGTTGGTTGCGTACAGGAGACATTGCTGTCTGGCAAGAAGGTGGTTATATCAAGATTATTGATCGCCTAAAAGATATGATCTTAGTTTCGGGATTTAATGTTTTCCCTTCAGAGATTGAGGATGTTTTAAGTTTAAATCCTCGCGTATTAGAATGTGCGGTAGTAGGTATTCCCTCTAAGAGTACAGGAGAGGCGATTAAGCTTTTTGTAGTTAAAAAAGATCCGAGTTTAACTATTTATGAGTTATTAGTTTTCTGTAAGCGTTATCTTACAGGATATAAATTGCCTAAATATATTGAATTTGTTGACGAATTGCCTAAATCACCTGTAGGTAAGGTGATGCGTAGGTATTTACGTCAAACTTCATCAAAAGCCTCATAGATAAGGTTTTTTAGCATGAGTTTTCCTCAAAATATTGAAATTGTTGATAATGAGGGCGCACTAGAGGCGCTCTCTTCTTTGATATCAAGCTTAAATACTAGTGATTTTATTTCTTTAGATACTGAGTTTACTAGAATTAAGACTTACTATCCTATTTTTGATTTATTACAACTTAATATAAAGGGTATATCCTATCTAGTAGATCCTTTAAATTTTGATTTGACCGATCTCTTTAAAGCTTTAAACAATTCAAAGGCTTGTGTCTTGATGTTTTCTTGTCGCGAAGATTTAGAGGTTATCTATCATTATTGTAAAGAACATAAACTTTCTAAATGTCTACCAGCAAATATTGCCGATATTCAATTATTGCAGTCTTTTTTAGGCATTTCTTATAGTCAGGGTTTACAAAGTTCCTTGCAAGAACGTCTTAATATAACTTTAGATAAGTCAGAGACTAGATCGGATTGGTCCATCCGACCTTTAACAAATGCACAGATCTTATATGCTTCTTGCGATGTAGCTTATTTAGAAGATCTCTATAAAAATTTACTCTCATCTTGTGATGAAAACGATGAGCGCTTGCAGTGGTTTTTCATGCATATGCAGGATTTAATCGTGCAGACGCAAAAAGATATTGCTCCAGAAGATGTTTATATGTATATACAAGGGGCGGGCTCTCTTACAGATAAGCAATTGAAGATTTTAGCTTTTCTCTGTTATAAGCGTGAGCTGTTTGTACGTGAGAACAATGTAGCTATAGGTAGAGTTTTATCAAATAAGTGCGTTGTTCAAGTTGCAGTATCTACTCCTTTAACATCACAGGGGCTAGCTTCGTGTAAATTAAAATGGGGCGCAATTCGTCAGTATGGCAAAATTGTTATAGGCTGGGTCAAAGAAGCTCTAGCAAAAAAAGATTATGCAATATTAAAAAGGCCCTATGATTTTGTGGTGAATAGCAAAGAAGGCTCAGATGAGGCTCGAAGGCTTAAATATTTATTAGAAGAAAAAGCTTTGATGCACAAAATTTGTCCTGAGCTCTTATTACAAAAGTTTTATATTCATGAGTACCTGTATGCGCAAAGAAAGGGGGAAGTTGCACATTTGGAGCAAGGATGGAGATCTTTATGCGTAGGGGCATTAAATTATGAACAATTAAGAAAGGGCGCTTAGCTTTTGCATCTGTAGAGCAACAGATACATGAAATATAATCTTAAGAAGGCTTCATTTTCATAAAGCTATTGAAAAAATCTGCGATATAAAACAAAACGGCTGGGGATCTCTCCGTCAGCCGTCTGCGTATGCTTATCAAAAAAGCGTAAGTGTAATACTCCCACCTTTGTGCATACAGTGTCTGATGAGGACTTAAATTTTTTGGGAAGCGACCGAAAGCTAAAAGCTATCAAGGTGACGCTTAGAAGCTGTGCCCCATCTGACATTATTTAATTTAGTTCAAAGATAGAAATTTGCAATAAAAAAATAAAATTTTTGTAAAAAAAAGTCCTGCCCTCATATTATCAGAGCAGGACTTTTTAGATTTTTAAGGCTTTTATTTAACTTTTAATTAGAAAGCAAAGCCAAGGTTTAAGTTCCAGAAGGCAGCATAGATTAAAGCTACAATCAGGAGAATTGCATAAGAGGCAACAGCAAAGCCGTTAGAGGTCTTGAAGGTCTTAGAGGTTAAGACAATAGCCTTCTCATCGTCATCAACATCAGAGCTTGAGAGAGAGACGAATACGATAACAGCCATAGAGAGGATCAAGGTGTACATCATCTGATCTAAGAATGGCATGTTGATAGGTAAGAACTTTAAGAGTAAAGCGATTACGATAGAGGCTAATACACCTGCGATAGCACCGTTAGAGGTGGTCTTCTTGTAGAAGAGACCGCAGAGGAATACAGCGAGAATACCAGGGGATACAACACCGGTGTACTCTTGAATGAACTGGAAGGCCTGACCTAAAGCACCTAACATCGGAGCGATGATGATGGCAATAATTAAGGCAACAACAGCAGAGCAACGACCAACATTAACAAGCTTGGTATCAGAAGCATTCTTGTCGATATACTCCTTGTAAACGTCCATGGTGAAGATGGTAGCAGTAGAGTTCAACATAGAAGCTAAGGAAGATACGATAGCAGCAGCTAAGGCAGCAAATACCATACCCTTAATACCAACTGGTAATAACTGAGCAACCCAAGGATAAGCACGGTCAGGGTGAGCTAAATCCGGAACATTGTGCTGAGCAATTTCGCCTAAGGAGGCTAAGAGGGACGGCTCATAAACAATGATGTAGTAAGCGGCCATACCTGGTAGACAAACAATGATCGGGGTGATTAACTTTAAGAAAGCAGCGAAAGCTAAACCCTTTTGAGCCTCATCGATAGACTTAGCTGCAAAAGTACGCTGGATGATGTACTGGTTGAAGCCCCAATAGTAGAGGTTAGCAACCCATAAACCACCGATAAGAACAGCGATACCAGGTAAGTTACTAAATTGAGGATTATCCTGGCTTAAGATCATCTCAAAGTGGTCAGGGGTATTGGTGATCATCTTGCCTAAACCTGCAAAGAAGCCCTCACCGCCACCTACGAAGGAAACGGCTAAGTAAGAGGTAGCAACACCACCGATAACTAAAACAGCAACCTGGATAACATCAGTCCAAACTACAGCAGATAAACCACCGTATACGGAGTAGATTAAGGCAAAAGCGGCTAAACCTAAGATGGTGTACATCATCGGGATGCCTAAGATGGTCTCTAAGGCTAAACCACCTAAGTATAAAACTGAGGAGAGGTTAACGAAGACATATAAGCAAATCCAGAAGATAGCTAAGATAGTCTTTAAGGTCTTGTTGAAGCGCTTTTCAACAAACTCAGGGATGGTGTAAATGCCTTTTTCAATGAAGATTGGCAGGAAGTATTTACCAACTAAAATTAAGGTAACAGCAGCCATGAACTCATAAGCGGCGATACCAAAACCAATGACGAAGCCTGAACCTGACATACCGATGAACTGTTCAGCAGAGATGTTAGCGGCGATCAATGATGAACCAACAGCCCACCAAGGAATAGACTTGCCTGCTAAGAAGTAGCCTTCGGTACTTTGTCTGTTTTTGTGAGAAACAGCCAAGCCAACCACAATGATTGCAAGGACATAGATACCAAAGATTGCATAATCTATGGTAGTAAGTCCTGATGTTACATTTTCCATTATTACTCACCTAAAAAAAAGATATATCTGCCCATGTGAACTGTTATTACACAATCACAGGTAACCGTTTACAATGAATATTATATTGTTAAAAATTTTAATAACAACTAGGGGCTTAAATTGGCTTAAATTACATTTTTTTTGCACTTAAATACAAATTATCATATTCTTTTGAGTCTTTTAAATCCATTAAACCTTCTTTTATGGCTTCGTC
>URKL01000141.1 GCA_900548485.1 uncultured Succinatimonas sp. | reverse complement strand
AGAGGTAAATGATGAGAATTATCCTCCCATTCCTCATGGCTTATTTCAATACCAGCATGTTTGGCCATAGCCGTAATATGAGGCTGAGCGTTAGTTGATCCACCAATTGCTGTATTAGTACGAATAGCATTTAAAAAAGACTCTTTAGTCAATACCTTACTAATTGTAAGTCCTTCTTTAACCATCTCGACAATTCTTTTACCTGTCATATATGCCATTTGAGCTCTTTCTTTATATGGAGCTGGAATTATGGCACTTCCTGTTAAAGTAAGACCTAAAGCCTCAGCTATGCAATTCATTGTCGAGGCTGTCCCCATGGTATTACAATGACCTACAGATGGAGCTGAACTCATTGCTAATTCTAAAAATTTATCCTTATCAATAATACCTTCAGATAACATTCTCCGAGCTTGCCAAATAATAGTGCCTGAACCTACAAGACGATCTTCGCCTGTTTTAGGATCTTCAGCATGACCATCTAACATAGGTCCACCATTGATAACGATAGATGGCAAATCTGCTGTTATAGCAGCCATAATTGCAGCAGGAGTTGATTTGTCACAACCTGTAGTTAAAACAACTCCATCTAATGGATAACTAAATAAAATTTCTGTTAAAGCTAAATAAGCTAAATTTCTATCTATAGCACAAGTTGGTCTTTTAGCACTTTCAAACAAAGGATATGTAGGAAATGCCATAGGTATTCCACCTGCATCTCGAATACCATCCCTTATGCGTTGTTCTAAAACAAGGTTATAACGATTGCAAGGATTTAAATCACTACCACTTTGCGCAATACCAATAATAGGCCTTGCTGTTCTAAGTTCATCCGATGTAAGGCCATAATTCATATAACGCTCTAAATATAAAGAGCAATTATCAATATGATCATAGTTATCAAACCAGTCTTGAGAGCGCAATCTTTTCTTTAAATTTTGCATACCTAGCTCCTTTGTTATTCAACAAAAGAATTAATCATGTTTTTAGTTCCAGAGATAAGTAAATGAATCTCACTTCCCATACAGAAAATTGACATGCCCTCTTTTTGCCAATACTTTAATCTTGAGGTATTAGAATCTACAATGCCGCAAGGCTTATTTGCTTTTTTACATGATTCAATGACAGTCTTTATGCGAACTTTCATTTCATCTGTAAATGTTTCTCCTGGTTGATTAAAATCACCTGCCATATCATTAGGACCAACAATAAGACCATCTATTCCTTGAGTATTAGCAATTTCATCAACATTTTTTAATCCATCTTGAGACTCAATTTGTGCCAATAAAATTAAATTTTTATTTGCCTCTTTTGCATAAGCTGCTACAGAATCAACATGGTAATCAGTATGAGCTCTTGTGGTTGAAATTCCCCTTTTACCTTCTGGAACATATTTTGAAAGCATCACAGCCTTCTTAGCTAATTCAGGATTATCTATTTGCGGAAGCAATAGGCCATCAACACCAATGTCTAAAACTTTAGTAATAAATTCTCTTTGAACTGATGGAACTCTTACAATAATTTTGATACCAAAGCCTCTACCGATAGCTGCAATATTCGCAAGTTCAATAAAATCAAAATAACCATGTTCACAATCAACAAATAAATATTCAAATTTAGCTAAGGCAAACATACGAACAATATTTGGCGTATAAATCTCAGAGAGCATAGTACCCAAAACAATTTCTTTGTTTACAAGCTTTTCTTTAAAAGAATACATTTTCAATTCCTTATGCCATTAAAACTATTGATTTGATTTGAAGCACTTTTTAGCTACCATGAGCATGCCATTTAATGCCTCATCTTCCATAAGCGACAAGCTACAATGTCTATTTGAAGCCTTTTCAATTTCTTTTAATAATTCAGGCAACCTCCAAGAGACACCACCTGCACAAACAATTTTAGAAATTTTAGATAAATCACAAAGAGTAGCTATAGTATCGATATAACGATTAGCCATTGATTTAAATAAAGAAATAAATAGATTCGCAATATTAAAATTACTTGAGGTTATACCTTGTATAGAACCTCCAGAGATATGATCGCCTGTAGCATAAACACGAGGATCTATTTCTAAAGAAGATATATCCGTATTCTTTAGTAAGCGATGAATTTGCTCAAAGACGAAGACTTTATCAATTTGAATTCCATAAATATCATGCATAATGCGCACGATAGAATTGACAAAAACATCAATATTTCTGCCAGCAGGCATATTTGAAATTACTTTGATATAAGAGTTGTCAAAATAAGGCCTAGTTTCAAAATTTCCTGTTGTAAACTCTACAGTTGGAACTAAAACCTGAGCTGCAGTAGCAATATTGATCAGTGCACCATCATTAGGAAGACCCGCCCCCAAAGCTGAAATTTGTACATCACCAAAATCAGGATAAACATTGATCTTTTGATTACCAATTTCTAATACAGCGACAATATCTGTATCACTCATAGCTATTTTGGGTAACTTTATTTGATCTAAAGACAATGCCTTTAATAGTTCTTGGCTATATTCCTTCTCTTTAACCTTATATATCCCTAATTGCGTAAGATTCTGTGGATGTGCAATATTTTTGCCAACTAAATACTTATAAATATAGGATCCTAAAGTATAAAGTTCCCCATCACGCTTTATTGAAGAGTCCTGTTGCAATAAAGTGTAAAGATTACATATACCTAAAGAAGGCTTAAAATCCACTCCACAAGGCACCATATAATCTCTAGGAATTGACTCTCTTAATATATCAAGATAAGTTTTATTTTCTGAACAAACCTCAATACACCTTTGATCTTGCCAAGAAATATATTTACACTCTTCACCATAGTCATAAACAAAACCATGTTGTTGAGTTGATAACAATAATCCTTTGATATCTTTATATTTTGAAGTAAAAGTTTCTAAAACTTGCTTTACTAAGTCTAGATATAATGAAGCTTTTACCTCGTATTTATTTTGGTCATCTACTTTATCTTTAGTAGGAGAATGAAGCTTGATTTGCTCTAAAATGCTATCTTTATCTAAATCAAATAAAGCAGCTTTTACAAAACTTGAGCCAATATCAACAGCTAAAAACAAGTTCATGAGCAACTCCTTCTTAAATAACTTTAAAACATGTGCAAGGGAACATCCCCTGCACAATCAACTAATTACTTAATATTTTTGGTATAAGTCTCATATACCTTAGGAGCTACTTGATCCTTAATTGAAGGATACATAGCACTGGCTTTTTCTTTAAATTTAGCTAAATCCTCAGGAGCCAATTTATGGATGATGACCCCAGCGGCTGAAATAGTATCCATATACTCTTTATCCTTTGCGCGAATGTATTTTTCACCCTCAGCAATTGCATAGGTTGCGGCCTCATCAATCATTTTTTGTTGTTCTAAAGATAAAGAATCGTAGACACTCTTATTCATAATCCAAGTTAAGCAGTGAGGAATATGATTAGTTTCATTGATATATTTCTGTTGCTCATAAAGCTTGGATGTATAAATAATTTCATATGAATTTTCCTCACCATCACAAGTTCCTTGTTGTAAGGCTGTATATAACTCATTCATAGCTATAGGAGTAGGATTAGCTCCTAACATACGCCACATTTCAATATGGTTTTTGTTTTCCATAGTACGAATAGTAAAGCCTTTTAGATCATCTAAAGAATTGATCTCAAAATTGCAGCTTGTCTGTCTAAAACCCAAATTGGAAATACCTAAAAGACGTAAACCAGTCTTTTCATATTCAGCATTTAAAGCCTTAATAAAATCAGGATTTTTAAAAGACTTATCAATCTCATCAATATTTGGGAACGCAAATGGCAGATCGAAAATGGAGGCACTTGGAACAAAGTTTGCTTGAGGAGCAGGGGATGAAGTAGTAATCGTTAAATTACCGGCCTGTACACCCTCAGTAAGCTCACGATCACCACCCATCTGTCCATTAGGGAAAATTGACATTTCAATCTTTCCCCCTGAAAGCTCATTAAGTTTCTTCTGCATAGCTAACATAGTGATTTGTTGAGTTGAAGCCTCTGAAACACTGTGAGCTGCTGAAATATAAACCTCAGCGGCATTTGCACTAACAGTCGCAAAAAAAGCAATACTTGGGATACATACAGCTAAAGCTTTTGCAATTTTGGTATTTTTCATAGTATTTACTCCTTAGATATTTAAAGATTTTTTATTTACGCAATTAAAAGGAATTTCCCCTTTATCAACATTGATGACCGTCTTAGCGGCATCTTTGTGCTGTTCATCAGAGGCTTCTACAGAGTTGTAAGCACTATGCGGGGTGATCACTAAATTTTTGAGGGATAGTAAAGGATGATTTTTATCCTTTATGGGTTCATCTTCATTTACATCAAGAGCGGCTGCAGCAATCTTGCCAGATTTTAAAGCAGTAAATAAGGCTCGATTTTCAACTAAAGCACCACGAGAGGTATTAACAAGCAATACCCCATTCTTTAATTTATCGATATTATCCTGATTGATGATATGTTTTGTTTGCTCAGTACAGGCACAATGTAAAGAGATAATATCGGACTTTTCCAATACCTCCTCTAAGCAAACTTTTGTTACTCCATATTTTTCAAAAACGCTATCATCCAAATATGGATCGTAAGCAATAATATTTGTGCCAAAAATTTTGATATAAGAACTAAGCTTTTGAGCTATATTTCCAAAACCAATCAAGCCTAAAGTCATAACACTTAAACGATGATTGTTATAACCAAAACTTACATCCCAATTGCCATTTTTAATTTCGTGATCATACATAGTTACTTTTCTGATCACATCTAGCATCAAAGCTGCGGCATGAGTTGCAACATCCTCAATACAATAAGTAGGAATATTGCAGACTAAAATATTACGTTTTGAACACTCATTTACATCTACAACGTCATAACCAATGCCATATCTTACAATCAGTTTTAAATTCGGCATTAAGTCTAAGACTTCAGAGGTGATCTTCTGATAAACCACACCGATATAATCTGCATCAAAAGCTTCTTTTTTTATATCTTCTAAAGATTTGCAATGGGCAATCACACAGGTGACCTTACCATCTAATATTTCTCGCTCTTGATGATAATCTGCCTCAGGCAAAGTATGAGCATCAAGCATTACAAACTTTTTCATAAGTACTCCTCTGTCGACTTATTGAATTAAAACTAGGCTGATATTTGGGAATAAAGTTATAAATATGAGAGCCAAAATAAAGGAAATAATGAATGGCATAGCATGTCTTGCGATCGATAATATCGGCAATTTAGTCATAGAACTTGCCACAAACAAATTCACTCCTATAGGAGGGGTAACAAAACCAATAGCTAAGTTCACAACCATGATCACACCAAAATGAATTGGATCGATTCCCAAACCTGAAACAATTGGCATAAAGATTGGAGCTAAAATCAAAATAGCCGGTGTGGTATCCATAATCATGCCAACAAACAGCAAGAACAGGTTGATAACAAAAAGTACGGCTAGTCTTGAGGTGAAGTTATCACTTACAAAATAGGCCGGTAATTGCAGATTCAATTCATTCCGATTGTCCTCCATAACC
>URKL01000140.1 GCA_900548485.1 uncultured Succinatimonas sp. | reverse complement strand
GAATTAGCGGAAAGCATCAAGGAATTTGGCATTGTCACGCCGATAATCACACGCCTTTAGGTGGTGAGGCTATCAAGCGTATTGCAGCTGAGGTTCCTGAGTGTATTGTTGGTTCTGGTACTGTTCATGATGTTGATCATGCTTGGGAAACCTTAGATAACGGCGGTAAGTTCGTAATTACTCCGGGTTTCAATCCTAAGGTTGTAGAATGGTGCTTAAAGCATGACTTACCGGTATGCCCTGGTACTGTTACCCCGGCTGACTTAGAGCAAGCTTTAGACTTTGGTTTAAAGGTTGTTAAGTTCTTCCCGGCTGGAGCTTATGGTGGTACTAAGACCTTAAAGGCATTACAAGGACCGTTTGCTGATATTAAGTTTGTTCCTACTGGTGGTGTAAGCCTTGAGAACTTACGTGAGTATTTAAGCTTACCTAACGTAGCTGCTGCTGGTGGTTCTTTCATTCCTCCATCAAATTTAGTTAAAGCTCGTGATTGGGATGGTATCGTCAAGTTAGGTAAAGAAATCAACGAACTCATCGCTGATCTTAAGTAATCCTAAAAAGCATAAACAAAGATAGCAAAACCCCATGTAAATGGGGTTTTTTATTATTAATAAAAGCTCTTAATGCCAGGACCTTTTAAAGTACTTTTAGCCCCTGAGTGTCGCTCAACAATTATTTGTGTTGAAATATTATTTTTAAGTTCCTGTACATGGGAGATGATGCCGATAAGTTTATTTTCTTGATGTAAAGCAGCAAGGCTATTTAAGGCCATATTTAACGCTTTTTCATCTAAAGTGCCAAAGCCTTCATCTAGAAATAACGAATCTACTCGTACCTGTCCTTGTGACATTTGGGATAATCCCAATGCTAGAGCAAGACTTACAATAAAGCTTTCACCACCTGAAAGATTAGCTGTAGAACGAATTGCTGAGGCTTCATAATAATCAATTACATTTAAGCTTAAAGGCGAATTTTTATCTCTTTGTAAGAGATAGCGATCACTCATACGCATCAGTTGTTTATTGGCGTTCTGTATCATTATCTCAAAAGTTATACCTTGCGCAAAATTACGGAATTTATGGCCATCAGCAGAGCCAATCAAGGTATTTAATTTGCCATAGCGTTCTTTTACTTGACGGATTTGCTCAAGAAGCTCAAGTTCTTTTGCTTGTTGTGATTTCTTTTGTTCAATTTCAATAAGTTCTCGTTTTAGTGCGCCTAAATTTTGGTTGATGTCATTTTTTTCTTGATCTAATTTAGAAATACTATCTTTTAAATCAGAAATTTCTAAATTAGAGAGTGGTTGCTTCTCCAAGGACTTAAGTTTATTTTGCAATTGTTCTTCTTGCCCCTTAAGCATATCATCTCGACTCTTTAGATCCGTATTTCTGGCATTTAAATTTTGAAATTCAGGAGGTGTAAGCTTTGACTCTAAAAAATTTTGACAGCTTATAAAGCCTTTTTCTGTATAGGCTTTTTCAAATTCCAAGGTGCAGCTATTTAGATTTTGTTCTTGTGCTTTGATTTGTTCATTCAAATTTTTTATGAGTTCAAACAGATGATTTAGCTTAGATTTCTGTGAGGCTATTTTAGTTTGGCTTTGTTGATACAAATTTTGGGCATCAGTTACGATACTTTTATATTTATTTGTCACAACCGAAGTAGAGTCTTTTTTGAATAAGAAAAAGCGTTGCCTTTGTAAGAGCAAACATTGTTGTTCTAGATCTTTATATTGCCTTTTATTTTCTTTAATAATAAGGATTAAATCATAATAGGAATTAAAAGTAAGCTTGAGAGCTTCTTGAAGCTTGTTCTTATTGGTATCAAGTTCATCAAGGATATTTTGGATATTTTGATATTCAAAGAGCTTATTATCTAAAAGAGATTGCAGATCTTGCTCCATTAAATCAAGATCTAAAAGTTTATGCTCTTTAAAAGTATCACTTAGCGTTTGATAAAGTTTTTGTTGTTGCTCACATAAATTTTGTTTTTCTTTTTGAATGTTTTTTAATAGTTCTTGTTGTTTGTCTAAATCTAAGTTAATTTTTGTCTGCATTTGCAGAATTTGTTGTTCTTGAAGCTCTAAAATTTCTTTTTGATATTTATTATTTTCAAGTTTGCTATCTAAATCTTGAATCTTTGAAAGTTTAGCCTCAATTTCTTGTAGTTTTTCTGTAGTTTGCTTTTTTTTAGGTAAGCCTTCTTGGCAATAAGGATGAATAGTTGAGCCACAAAGAGGGCATGGTTCACCTTTTACAAGTTGAGAACGATTTTTTTCATAAGCATCAATAACATCGAAAAATTTAGCGTAATTTGAATATTCAATTTGTTTTTGTTGATAAAAATTAAGACTCTCGCCGTTTAAACAGATAGCTTTATCAGCTAAAAATTGTTTTGTTTGTGAACAATTACGCTCCTTTTTATCTTTAAGAAGTGCTAGTTCCTCACCCTGTTCTTTAAGTTCATTTTTTTTACCAGCAATGAATTGTTCACAGTCTAAAATAGCTTTTTCCTTTACTTTTATTTGTGAAGGAAATTGCTTTAAGGTTTGGAGCTGTAACTTTAAAGATGACAGTTCAGTGCTTAACCAAGGGCCTATTTGTTTTAAGTTTTGAGCCTTTATTTGAGTTTTAGCTATATCTTCAAGATTGTTTTTAAGTTGTTGTTTTTGTCTTTTATAGAGATTGATCTTCTCTGTACGTTGATTTTCAGCTTTTTCTAATTGTTTTTTATTTCAATAAGATTTTGGGTTTTAAGATCGATCTTGATATCTAAATCTTTAACCAATTCAATAACTGCAAAAATACTTTGAGAATTTAAAGTACATAATTTTAAATAAAGTTCTTGCGCATGAAGGATTGCCTGTTGTTTTTTTATCTCATCTTGACAAAGAGGAATATCATTTTGATATTTCGTAAGATTAGAATTTAGGTTTTGTAATTGTTTTTTAGCTATGAAATAATTATTTTCTTGTTCTTGAATTTCAAAGGTTTTTTGTGCTTTATGTAATTTTTCTTTTAAAGGCGCAAAAGAAGAGATTTCTTCTTGTAGTCGTTGCTTTTGTCTTTGATTTTCTTCAATCTCTAAGCGACATTTGTTTAATTCAAGTTTAAGCTTTAATTCTTCATTTTGATGTACAAGATCTAATTCAAGTTTTGCTATTTTCTCATTTAAATGCTTAATTTCTTTTTCTTTTGAAAAGATCTCTTCAGCAGAAGGTAACTCTAATTGATCTAATAGAGCTTTTTTTTGTTTATATTCGTTATCTTTTTCACTAAAGCTCTTTTGAACGAAGGAGGAAATTTCAGAATAAATAGAAGATCCTGTAATTTGTTCTAAAAGCGTAGCCTTTTCGTCGTCTTTAGATTGTAAAAATTTAGCAAATTCTCCTTGAGCTAACATGATAGAGCGAGTGAAGCGTTCATAATTCATGCCAGAAATTTCTTCAATTTTCTTTTCGATAATGCTGATTTTATCGCTGATAATTTTATTATTTTTTAAATCTACAAGTTCCATTTGTGGAGCTTGCAAACTTCCATCAGCTTTACAATGAGCGCGTCTTTGATAAAACTTACAACGGAAATTTCCTTTTAAGGTAGAGAATTCGATCTCAGATATACATTCACCACAGCCTTTAGACATGATCTCATTGACACTTTTAGAGATTATTTTAAGTCTAGGTGTTCTACCAAATAGAGCTAAACTTATAGCATCTAAAATTGTGCTTTTACCAGCTCCGGTAGGACCTGAGATTAAAAATAAGCCTTCTTGTTTGTAAGAAGGATGGGTGAAATCGATGATGAAGTTTCCAATCAGCGAGTTTAAATTTTTAAAGTGGAGTTTGAAAATTTTCATATTATTTCGTTGTTTAAGCTTTGTTACTTTGAATCTTGTTCATACATTTGCTCTAAGAGCTCTTTAAAAGTATTTTGATATTCGCTCATTTCATCTTCGGGAATATTGTGTTCTTTGAGGCAACGGTTAAAGACTTCTTGTACGCTTATATCAGATAAGATCTCTCCTGTATATTCAGGATTTAAAGATTTTGCTCTAGCATTTAAATCTCTAACTATTAAAATTTTTACTTGTGTATTTTCACAAAGCTCATGGGCATTATCGTAAAGAGTTCCAATAGGATGATTGCCATTGTAATTAAGTTCTACTAAAAAAGATTCTTTTAGCGCAATAAGTTCTTTTAATTGTGAGATTAGAGTGTTTTCATCACCTAATAGAGATTTGAGCTTTTGAAAGACTGGTACAGTAATTTTGTTTACTATTACTTTATCTTCAAGTTCAATTAAATTTAGATATTTAGAACTATTAGCTTCATTGAAGTTCAACTGTAAAGGACTGCCACAATAATAGATAGTGTCGGAAATCATCATCGGTTTATGAATATGACCTAATGCTGTATAAGCAAAGCATGAGGGGATAATCTTTGCATCGAACATGTCTAAAGTGCCAATAAAGATATTTTCACTTAAGTTTTCATCTTGATGATTTATATTACTTAGCGCTAAGTGGCCTGTACCTATGATGGGTAGTGGCGGATTTGTAATATTTGCGGCTTTTTTACATAACTCTCCTACTTTTTTATAATGAGCACTCATACCTTGTTTTAGATTTAAATTGCGTTCTTCAATTTCTTCACAAAATTTAGCTTCTCGAACATCACGATTACGCAAAAAAGGTACGGCTCCAACTACAAGTTTAGGCTTTCCTTGTTTATCGTACAGAGTTAATACTTCATCTTCTATATTGCCGCTAAAAGAGTTGACGATTTCAACTTTTAAATTTTTAAGAATTTTTTTAGCGACCTTTAAAAAGGAAGGAGAGTCGTGATTGCCCCCGATGATGATAATATTTTCAAGAGATTTAAGGTTTTGGACTTTATTTAAAAAGTTATAGTACAGCTCTTGAGATTTATTACTAGCTGTTTGTGTATCAAAAATATCTCCACATACAAGCAAGACATCAACTTGATGTTCTTGTAAAACTTCATATAAAAAATCCAGAAACTTTTGAAATTCCTGATAGCGAGGAAAATCATATAATGATCTACCTAAATGCCAATCTGATGTATGGAGTATTTTTATCATATAAACGCCTAAAAAATAAATGTATATGTGCTTATTATGACATAATTTTGGTTGTATATATATTTCTAAACAGGCATAATAAAAAAAAAGAAAAAGGAGTTAGATGTGAAAACTTGGCATGATTTGATTGGACCTTTAAAACAAACAGCTGCTTTTAAGAATGCTTATGCCTATGCTAATTCCCAGCGTCAATTAGGTAAAGAGGTTTATCCCAAAGCAGGAGATGAATTCAATGCTTTTGCTTATACTCCATTAAATAAGCTAAAAGTCGTAATTATGGGGCAGGACCCTTATCATGAACCAAACCAAGCCATGGGCTTGAGCTTTTCTGTACCAGTAGGGACTAGGGTGCCGCCATCTCTTGTAAATATTTATAAAGAACTACAAGTTGATATTCCTAATTTTAATATTCCCAATCATGGCAATCTTATTCCCTGGGCAAGACATGACGGAGCCAAA